>CAZRKV010000062.1:0-12572 GCA_964600305.1 uncultured Nocardioides sp.
GGCCTGGGTGTCGGTGCAGCGCCACTTCCGGGAGATGGGGGTGGACTGCCAGTCCGAGGACTTCACCGCGGTCGGGATCGGGGACATGTCCGGCGACGTGTTCGGCAACGGGATGCTGTGCTCCGAGCACACCCGCCTGGTCGCCGCGTTCGACCACCGGGACATCTTCCTCGACCCCGACCCGGACCCGACGACGTCGTACGCCGAGCGCAAGCGGCTCTTCGACACCCCCCGCTCCACCTGGGCCGACTACGACCCCGACCTGATCTCGCCCGGGGGCGGGGTGCACAGCCGGAAGGCCAAGTCCGTCGAGGTGACCCCCGAGGTCCGCCGCGCGCTCGACCTGCCCGAGGAGGTGGAGCGGCTCGCGCCCAACGAGCTGATCCGGGCGATCCTGCTGGCCCCCGTCGACCTGCTGTGGAACGGCGGCATCGGCACCTACGTCAAGGCCTCCACCGAGACCCACGCCGACGTCGGGGACAAGGCCAACGACGGCATCCGCGTCGACGGCCACGACCTCCGGGCACGTTGCGTGGGCGAGGGCGGCAACCTGGGCTTCTCGCAGGTGGTGGTCATCGAGTACGCCCGCAACGACGGCCGGATCAACACCGACTTCATCGACAACTCCGCAGGGGTGGACACCTCCGACCACGAGGTGAACATCAAGGTGCTGCTGGACCGGGTCGTGGACGCGGGCGACATGACGACCAAGCAGCGCAACGAGCTGCTGGCGTCGATGACCGACGAGGTGGCCGACCTGGTCCTGGCCGACAACTACGACCAGAACCTCGCCCTCGCCAATGCCACCGCCAACGCTCCCGCCCTGTTGCACGTCCACGAGGACTGGATGCGCGCCCTGGAGCGCGACGGGGTCCTGGACCGGGAGCTGGAGGACCTGCCGCCCAAGCGGGAGGTACGGCGACGCCTGGAGCACGGTGAGGGGCTGTGCACGCCCGAGCTCTCGGTGCTGATGGCCTGGACCAAGATCCAGCTGGCCGACCGGCTCCTGGAGTCCGACCTGCCCGATGACGACTACCTGCGCTCGGAGCTGTTCGGTTACTTCCCGGCGGGCATGCGCCAGCACTACCGCGGCTGGATGGCGCAGCACCCGCTGCGCCGCGAGATCGTCGTGACCCAGGTGGTCAACGACCTGGTCAACGGGGCCGGCATCACCTACTGGCACCGGCTGGCGGGGGAGACGGGTGCATCGGCGCCCGAGCTGGTGCGGGCCAACTTCATCGCCCGCGAGATCTTCGGGGCCGAGGCGGTGCACCTGGAGATCGGCGGCTACGACAACCACCTCGGTGCCGACGTCCAGACGCGGATGCGGCTGGAGATGCGCACGCTCGTCGAGCGGGCCAGCCGGTGGCTGGTCAACAACCGGCGCAGCCCGCTGGACAGCGAGGGGATCGTGGACTTCTTCGGTCCCACCGTGCAGCAGGTCATGGCGCGCCTGCCGGAGGTGATGGACGGCCGGGAGCTCGCCGGGTTCGTGGAGCGCCGGGACCGGCTGACGGAGGCAGGGGCCCCCACCGAGCTGGCGACCCGCATCGCGGTGCTGCCGCCGTCGTACGCCGTCCTCGGGGTCGTCGAGACCGCCGCCCAGACCGAGGTGGATCCGCTGGAGGTCGCCCGGATCCACTTCGCGGTCGGTGAGCGGCTGGGCCTACCCACCCTGGTGCAGCGGATCCTGGCGCTGCCGCGGCACGACCGCTGGCAGACGATGGCGCGGGCCTCCCTCCGTGACGACCTGCACGGCGTCCACGCCCAGCTGACCAGGGACGTGCTCGCCGTCACCGATCCGGACGAACCGACGCCCGTGCGGATCGCCGACTGGGAGGAGCGGGGCGCCGACGAGGTGGCGCGCTCCGCGGAGACCCTGGAGGAGATCTGCGCCGACGAGGACGCTGACCTCGCGCGGATGTCGGTCGGCCTGAGGGTCGTTCGGGGGCTGCTCGACATCGACTGAGACAGTGTCCGTCGTGACCTCGTTGCTGCTCACCCCCCGTGCGCGCCTGGCGCGGCTGCGCCGCCGGATCACCGGCGACGGATCGAGCCCGCTCGAGGGCCGCGTCGTCCTGGTCACCGGCGCCAGCTCCGGGATCGGCGAGGCCACGGCGTACGCCGCCGCCCGGTGCGGTGCGCACGTGGTGCTGGTGGCCCGGCGCTCCGACCACCTCGAGGAGGTGCGGCGCCGGATCGTCGACGGGGGCGGGTCGGCGACGGCCCACGCGTGCGACCTGACCGACGGCCCCGCCGTCGACGACCTGGTGGCCCGGGTGCTGGAGTCGCACGGTGCGGTCGACTACCTGGTCAACAACGCGGGTCGCTCGATCCGGCGCTCCCTGCGCCTGACCGAGGGCCGCTTCCACGACTTCGAGCGGTCGATGGCGATCAACTTCCTCGGACCCGCGCGCCTGACGATGGGGCTGCTCCCCGCGATGCGCGAGCAGGGCTTCGGGCACGTGGTCAACATCGTCACCTGGGGGGTCCAGGTGAAGGCGCCGAAGTTCGCGGCCTACATCTCCTCCAAGACCGCCCTCGACACCTTCGGCAGGATCCTGGGTCGGGAGGCGTGGCGGGACGGGGTCACGGTGACCAACATCCGGCTGTCCCTGGTGCGCACCGAGATGATCGGCCCCACCGAGGCCTACCGGCGGTCGCGGGCCGCGACCCCGGAGCAGGCGGCGCAGCAGGTGGTGCGGGCGCTGGAGGACCGTCCGATCACCGTCGACACCGTGCCCGGACGGGTGGCGGAGGTGCTCAACCTGGTCGCGCCGCGGTTCTCCGACTGGGTGATGGCCGTGGCCGACCGGCGGTTCCCCGACTCGGCCGCGGCCCGGGGTGCCGCCGCCGGTCCGGATCGGTAGGTCAGCTGGCCTTCTTCGCCGTCGACTTCTTCGCCGTCGACTTCTTGGCCGTGGACTTCTTGGCGGTCTCCTTCTTCGCGGGAGACTTCTTGGCAGAATCCTTCTTCGCGGTGTCCTTCTTCGCGGTGTCCTTCTTCGAGGTGGTCTTCTTGGCGCCAGACGTCTTCGCGGTCGACTTCTTCGCCGCGCCCGAGGACCCCTTCGGGGCGGAGGCCTTCGTGCCGCTCGACGTCGTGCTCGACTCCTGGGCCGGTTCGTCGGTCTCCTCGCCGCGCGAGGTCCTCGCGTCCTGCACCGAGCGCTGCAGCGCGGCGAGCAGGTCGACGACCTCGCCGGAGCTCTTCTGGGAGGTGGGCGTGCGCTTGATCTCGCCCCCCTCGACCTTGGCGCGGACCAGGGCCTCCACGGCCTCGGCGTAGTCGTCCTCGAACTCGTCGGGGTCGAAGTCGTCGGCCAGGGTCTCGACCAGCATGTTGGCCATCTTGACCTCGGAGTCCTTGACCTCGCCGGTGTCGATCTCGAAGTCCGGCGTGCGGATCTCGTCGGGCCACATCATGGTCTGCATGACGATCACGTCACCGCGCACCCGCAGCACCGCCACCGTGGTGCGCTGGCGCAGCGCGACGGTGACCACGGCCATCCGGTCGGCGTCGAGGAGGGCCTGCCGCAGCAGGGCGTAGGGCTTGGCCCCCGACTTCTCCGGCTCCAGGTAGTAGGACTTCTCGAAGAGCATCGGGTCGATCTGGTCGGTGGGGACGAACTTCTCGACCGCGATCTCGCGGCTGGAGGTGGTCGGCAGCTGCGCGAGGTCCTCGTCGTCGAGGATGACCATCTCGCCGTCCTCGGTCTCGTAGCCCTTGGCGATGTCGGAGTAGGGGACCTCCTCCCCGTCGATCGAGCAGATCCGCTGGTAGCGGATGCGGCCGCCGTCCTTGGCATGCACCTGCCGGAACGAGATGTCGTGGTTCTCGGTGGCGGCGTACAGCTTCACGGGCACACTGACCAGCCCGAACGACACCGCACCCTTCCAGATCGCACGCATGCCCCCCAGTATTGCGTTGCGACGGGTGGAGCGCGACCTCCAGCGCGTCATACCGGGAACCTGTGGCGGGAGAACACGTTTCAGTGCACCATGTGAGCCATGTCACGACCACTGACCCTCGCTGACCTGATCGAAGCCATGGCCGACGGCCTGGGCGACCGCACCGCCGTCTCCACCGTGGACCACCGCTACGGCTACGCCGAGATCGACGAGCGCGCCACCCGCTTCGCCAACCACCTGATCGGTCTGGGAGTCCGGCCGGGGGAGCACGTCGCGATCCATGCCACCAACGGCATCGAGTGGGTGGACGCCTTCTACGGCTGCTTCAAGGCGCGGGCGGTGCCGATCAACGTCAACTACAAGTACCGGCACGCCGAGCTGGCCCACCTCTACGGCGACGCCGACTGCGTGGCCGCGGTCGTGGGGCCGGAGTACGTCGACGCCGTGCGCGAGCTCGACCTGCCCGGGCTGCGGCACCTGCTGGTGATCGGCGAGGAGTACGACGCGGCGATGGCGGCCGCGTCGACCGAACGGCCCGCCCCCGGACGGACCGGGGACGACCGCTACCTCATCTACACCGGCGGCACGACCGGCAAGCCCAAGGGGGTGGTGTGGCGCCAGGAGGACCTGCTGCGCGGGGCCCTGAACGCCGCCCGGTACGGCGCCCCGCTGGAGTCGATCGAGCAGCTGGTGGAGGAGGCGCGGGGCAACGAGAACCCGATGGTGCTCCTCGCCTGCGGGCCGATGATGCACGGCGGCAGCCAGTGGATCATGGGCAACGCCCACGTGGCCGGGCAGACCGCGGCCCTCTACACCCGCAAGGACTTCGACGCCGCCGCGATCCTGGACCTGGTGGAGGCGGCCGGGGTGGTGTCGCTGACCTTCCTCGGGGACGCGATGGGGCGCCCGGTGGCCGAGGCGATCCTGGCCGAGCCGGACCGCTGGGACCTCTCCAGCCTGGCCGCGGTCTCCAACGGTGCGGCCCCGCTGTCCGAGGGCGTGCGGGAGCAGATCCGGCGGGCGCTGCCGGGCAAGTTCATCCTGGACTCCTACGGCGCCTCGGAGACCGGCGCGACCGCGTCCCGGATGGACGAGGGGGCCGGTCGGACACCGGGGTTCGGGGCGTCCCCCGACGTGGAGGTGTTCGGGCCCGACCTGCGTCCCGCCCCGGTGGGCGTCGACGGGCTCCTCGGCCGGTCGGGGCCGATCCCGCTGGGCTACTACAACGACGAGGCCAAGACCGCCGCCACCTTCAAGGAGATCGACGGGGTGCGCTGGTCGCTGCCCGGCGACTTCGCCCGGCGCGAGGCCGACGGGACGATCACGCTGCTGGGACGCGGGTCGGTCTGCATCAACACCGGGGGCGAGAAGGTCCATCCCGAGGAGGTCGAGGAGGTGCTGGTGCAGCACCCGGCCGTCTTCGACGCGGTCGTGGTGGGCCTGCCCCACGAGCGCTGGGGGCAGCAGGTGACGGCGCTCGTGCAGCCCCGGGAGGGTGTCGACCTGACCGAGCAGGAGCTGGTGGACCACTGCCACGACCGGCTGGCCAACTACAAGGCTCCCAAGCGGGTCTTCTTCGTCGACCGGGTCCCGCGCACCCCGGTGAGCAAGATCGACTACGCGGCCTCGCTCGAGCGCGCCGAGGACCTGCTCGCCGCGGAGGACGGGGTGGCGTCGGCCCGCGCCTGAGCCACGGTCCCGGTGCCGATGCGTCAGGATGGGGCCATGCGGCCGATGCTCGCCACCCGAGGCGCGGAGGTGCCCACCGGCGACGGGTGGGTGCACGAGGTGAAGTGGGACGGGGTCCGCCTGCTGGCCGAGACCTCGGCGACCGGCGTACGCCTCACCAGCCGCAACGAGAACGACGTCACCGCCGGCTACCCCGAGCTCGCGGGCCTGGCCGGCCGCGACCTGCTGCTGGACGGGGAGGTGGTGGTGCTCGCGGACGGCCGCCCCTCCTTCGCCGCACTGGCCGAGCGGATGCACGTGCGCAACGCGCGCCGGATCGCCGCCCTCGCCCGGGAGCTGCCCGTGGTCTACCTGGTCTTCGACCTGTTGCGGCTGGACGGGCGCGACCTGACCGGGGAGCCCCTGGAGCGTCGCCGCGAGCTGCTGGAGGGGCTGGGGCTGGCCGGGGAGCACTGGCAGGTGCCGCCGGTGTACGACGACGGCGCGATGCTGCTGCAGGCCACCGACGAGCAGGGCCTGGAGGGGATCGTCAGCAAGCGGCGGTCCTCGCGCTACCACCCCGGGGCGCGCAGCAAGCAGTGGTTGAAGTTCCCGCACCGGCACCGGCGCTCGTACGTGGTCGGTGGCTGGCGGCTGGAGACCGACTCGGGCTCCCGGCTCGGGGCGCTGCTGGTGGGGGAGCCCACGGCCCTGGGGCTGGAGTACCGGGGCCGTGTCGGCAGCGGGATCGCGGGCAGGGCGGGGCCGCTGCTCAAGGACCTGCTGGCTCCGATGGCGGCCGGGGCGAGCCCGTTCGTGGACGAGGTGCCGGCTGTCGACGTCCGCGGCACGACCTGGGTGGAGCCGCGGCTCGTGGTCGACGTCGAGTCGCTGGGCACCTCCGCCCAGGGCCGGTTGCGGCAGCCGTCGTACCGCGGCGTGCGGGACGACCTCGACCCCGGGGACCTGGGGGCCCAGACGTGAGAGCGCAGGCGTGAGGGGGGCGTCGTGAGCGGCGAGGAGGTGCGCGTCGACGTCGAGGGGCGCACGCTGTCGATCAGCAACCTGGACAAGGTGCTCTACCCCGACACGGGCACCACGAAGGGCGAGGTGCTCAACTACTACGCCCGGATCGCTCCGGTGCTGCTGCCGCACCTGGCCGACCGGGCGGTGACCCGGATCCGCTGGCCGCACGGGGTGGCGGGGGAGAGCTTCTTCGAGAAGAACAGGCCGGCCGGGACCCCGTCGTGGGTGCGCACCGTGGAGGTGCCGACGACCGGGTCGCGGTCGGGCACCGGCGAGGGGACGATCACCTTCCCCGTCGTCGACGACCTGGCGACCCTGACCTGGCTGGCGAACCTGGCGGCCCTGGAGCTGCACGTGCACCAGTGGACCGTGGACGACGAGGGGCGTCCGGTGCACCCGAACCGACTGGTCATCGACCTCGACCCGGGTGAGCCGGCCGGGTTGGAGGAGTGCTGCCAGGTGGCGCTGCTGGTGCGCGAGAAGCTGGACGAGCGGGACCTGTCCGGGTTCCCGGTCACCTCGGGCAGCAAGGGACTGCACCTGTACGCCGCGCTGCCCGGCGACCTGGATCCCGACGGGACCACCGAGCTGGCCCGGGAGATCGCCGAGGAGCTGCAGGCCGCGCACCCGCAGCAGGTCACGGCGACGATGACGAAGGCGAAGCGGCGGGGGAAGGTGTTCCTGGACTGGTCGCAGAACGCCGGCTCGAAGACCACGATCTCGCCGTACTCGCTGCGGGGCCGGTCCCGCCCGACGGTGGCCACCCCGGTGGCATGGGACGAGGTGGAGGCCGGGGCGGAGGATCCGTTGGGCCTGGAGCAGTTCGGGTTCGAGGAGGTCCTCGCGCGGGTCGAGGAGCGTGGGGACCTGTTCGGGGTGCGGTGATCGCGGAATCGAAGACACGGGAGCCGTTCCTCCCTACGCTTCGATCATCGGCATCCTGCCGGTGTCGGCCCGGGAGGGGTCATGCGCACACATTCGAGGTGGGGCAGGCTCGCCGTCGTGGTCACCCTCCTGTGGGCCGGGATGGCCTCGTCGGCGGGCGTCTCGGCCGCGGCCCATCCGGGCGTGGTTGCCACCGCACCTGATCTGGGTGCGCGGGCCGTGTCCCTCCGGTCCCTCGCAAGCCCCGGGACCACCGTGCGCCGAGTGAGCCCGGTCGACCGACGGGGTCGGATCCGCGCGGGTTACCGGGTGACGAAGAACCGCCGCGGGTACTGCTGGACGACCTCGTTCCTGCACGGACGCGCCTACCGCTGCATGACGCGGAGCCTGATCATGGATCCGTGCTGGAAGGTGTCCGCACGCACCGTGGCCTGCCTGCCCAAGCCGTGGTCGCGTCGCGTCACGCGAATGCGCCTCACCCGACGGCTGCCGGCAACGAGCCGGCCGCGGGCCAGCGCGTGGGGGCTGCGGTTGGGTGGCGGCCTCGGCGTGAGGTGCCAACGCCTCAGTGGCGCCACGGGGGGCTTCAGCTACCAGTGTGGCAACCGGTGGCTCCTGCGCGGCGCGCCGGACCGGCGGACTCAACCCTGGACGATCCGAGCGGCGCGCCAGATCGGCTACGACACGCGTCCGAGGGGCCGCAAGCCGATCCGGGTCGCCTGGGTGCCGGTGGTCAGGCGGTAGAGGGGGACGCGAGCGGCCCGGGCATCGAGCAGCGCCGATTCCGTGGTGGGCTGCGGCCGCGCCTAGCATGCGGGTGTCACGCCCTGAAGGAGATGTCTCGTGCGGCTCAGGTCCCCTCTCGTCCTCGCGGTCCTGGCCGCACTGCTGTCCACCTTGCTGGTGCAGGCTCCGGCGAACGCCGCGATGCGCCCGGCCAAGTTCGAACGGATCGTGGAGACCCGGTTGCCCGGCGCCTCGATGCAGCACTCCGCGAAGGCCCGCTGCATGGACCGCGTCATCGGGAACCGGATGCGCGGTGTGCGCCCCGCCCACCTGCGCAACCGGTGCCACGTCGGGGTGGTGCGGATCGTCAAGGTCAAGCGCAAGGCGGGCCCGGTCAAGATGCGCAGGATCGTGCTCCGCAAGGGTGGCCCCGCGTTCCGCCGCCTGCTGCGCCAGCGGCCCACCCATCTCGCCGTGAGGGCGAAGCGGAGGGGCGGTGCCTGGGTCACCGTCGCGGCCGTCGCGAGGCCGGACCAGGGCCTGTCGAGGGTCGAGCGCGGCATCATCAACCACACCAACGACTTCCGCACGAACCGGGGCCGCTCGGCGCTGCGGACCGACACCTGCCTGGTGCGCCACGCCCAGCGCCACGCCCGCGTCCTCGCTGACCAGGGGCGGCTGGTCCACCAGGACCTGCGCGACGTCCGCGCCGACTGCGGCCTCCGGCACGGTGCGGTCGGGGAGAACATCCTGTACAACGGCCGCGGCACCGCCGCTCGCGCGGTCCGGCAGTGGATCAACTCCGACGGGCACCGCGCGACCATGCTCCGGCGCCAGTTCGACAGCATCGGCGTCGGCCAGCACTACGACCGCCGGACCGGCCGGTACTACGCGGTACAGGTCTTCGGGCCCTGAGCCGGTGCCGCGGGTCGGGGAATATCCGCCCGGCTCTGATGGTTGTCACAACCACCAGAACCGAGGTGGCGTCACCGCCCTGACCCCGGTACGACAGGAAGGAGATCCCCATGACCAACACGCTCGACCTCGCTCCCACCACGGTCGTCCCCGAGGCGCGGGAGTACGCCGTCATCGAGGCTGCGTCCGAGCGCACGGGCATCTCTGCTCCTGCTGAGCCGTCGGAGACGCGGCTCGACGGCGACGTCCCGGTCCGCCACATCCTGCGCTGGCAGGACGATGGTGGCGCGCTGGCTCCCGGCGCTACTGCTCCGGCTCCAGAGGTGTGACCGAGCCTCTCGGGGGCGTGCGACGAGTGGCTCGTCATCCACAGGTTGGATGTCATGGGGAGACGCCTTGGCCGGGGATGTCCTAGTGTGCTGGCTGACGTAGGAACCTCGATTCTCGGGACAGGGGCCCTCCGCCGTGACACTCGTGCCTCCAGTGACGCCTTCTGCGGGTGCAGCTGACGACCTCACCGAATCCCTCGATGCCCGGTTGCGAGAGCGCGTGCGTCGGGACGGGTTGGATCCGCAGCGGGACTCCGTGGCGGTCCGGTCGCTCGCGCAGCAGGTGATCCGGGAGCACGACGAGCACAGCCTGACCGGTGCGGTGGTGCCGGTGGCTGACGCGTCCGGGATGGCCGAGGAGCTGGTGGCGCGGGTCTCCGGGTTCGGGCCGTTGCAGCCGTTGCTGGACGACCCGGACGTCGAGGAAGTGTGGATCAACGATCCGAGCCGGGTCTTCGTCGCGCGCCGCGGCCGGCACGAGCTGACCAACCTGGTGCTCACCTCGGCCCAGGTCGAGGAGCTGGTGGAGCGGATGCTGAAGTCCAGTGGCCGCCGGATCGACCTGAGCCGCCCGTTCGTCGACGCCACGCTGCCCGAGGGGCACCGGTTGCACGTCGTGCTCGAGGGGATCTCGCGCGGGTTCTCGGCGGTCAACGTCCGCAAGTTCACGCTCCGGGCGGCCCGGTTGTCCGACCTGGTGGAGCTGGGGTCGATGACGACCGAGGCCGCGGAGTTCCTGGACGCCAGCGTGCGGGCGGGTCTGAACATCCTCGTCGCGGGCGGGACGCAGGCAGGCAAGACCACCCTGCTGAACTGCCTGGCGGCGGCGATCCCGGGCGGGGACCGCGTGGTGTCGGTCGAGGAGGTCTACGAGATCCGGTTCCCGCACCCGGACTGGGTGCAGATGCAGACGCGCCAGGCGGGCCTGGAGGGCACCGGGGAGGTCCGGTTGCGGGACCTGGTCAAGGAGAGCCTGCGGATGCGCCCGAGTCGGTTGATCGTCGGTGAGGTGCGCGCCGAGGAGGCCCTGGACATGCTCCTCGCGCTGAACGCCGGCCTGCCGGGCATGTGCACGGTCCACGCCAACAGCGCCCGCGAGGCGCTGGTGAAGGTCTGCACCCTGCCGTTGCTCGCGGGCGAGAACATCTCGCCCCGCTTCGTCGTACCCACCGTGGCCTCGTCGGTCGACCTGGTGGTCCACCTGGGTCTCGACGCCGACCGGGTGCGGCGGGTCAACGAGATCGTCGCGGTCCCGGGGCGGGTCGAGGGAGAGGTGATCGAGACCGAGACGGTCTTCGTGCGCACCGGCGGGGTGCTGCGGCGTGCCGGCGGGATGCCACCGCGTCCGGAGGCGTACGAGCGTGCCGGCATCGACGTCCGACGACTGCTGCCGGGCGTGCCGTGACGGGGGCACTGGTGGGCCTCGGCTTCGGGGTGGGGGTGCTGCTGGTCTGGTCGGCGTTCACCGCGCCCCGCACCCGGAGCACTGGTCGCCCCCTGTCCGGGTGGCTGACCGACCTCCTGGCCCGGGCCGGTCTCGCCCAGGTGTCGGCCGCCGGTCTGGTCATGCTGTGCGCAGCGATGTTCCTCGTCGCCGGCCTGGCGGTGCAGGCGGTCTCGCGGACCCTCCCGGTGTCGCTGGCCTTCGCTGTGATGGCGGCCTGGATGCCCATCGCGATCGTGAAGGGACGGGCCCGCCGCCGGCAGCGCGAGTTCGCCGAGGTGTGGCCGGAGGCCGTCGACAACCTCGCCTCCGCGGTCCGGGCCGGGCTCTCACTCCCCGACGCCCTGGCCAACCTGGCCGACCGGGGGCCCGAGCCGCTCCAGCCCGCGTTCGAGGCGTTCGCCATCGACCACCAGGTGACCGGGCGCTTCGGGGAGGCGCTCGACCGGCTCCGTGACCGGCTCGCCGACCCGGTGGGCGACCGGGTCGTGGAGAGTCTCCGGCTCGCCCGCGAGACCGGCGGTGGCGAGCTCGGGCGGCTGCTGCGCAACCTGTCGGGCTACCTGCGCGACGACGCCCGCACCCGTTCGGAGATGGAGGCCCGCCAGTCGTGGACCGTCGCGGGCGCCCGGCTGGCGGTCGCTGCTCCCTGGCTGGTGCTGCTGGCGCTGAGCTTCCGTCCCGAGGTCATCGGCCGCTACTCCTCCAGCACCGGGGTCGTGGTCCTCGGGGTCGGCGCCGTCCTCTGCGTGGTGGCCTACCGGGCCATGATGCGGATCGGTCGGCTCCCCGTGGAGCGGAGGATCCTCGCGTGAGCCCGATCTGGGGAGCCGTGGTCGGTGCCGGCGTGGGAGGTGGACTGGTCCTCGTGGCCAGCCGGATCGCCACACTGCGTCGCCCCCGTCTGGAGGTGCGGGTGCTCCCGTACCTGCGCGACGTGGCCCCCACCCCGGCCGGCGCCCGACCCGTGCCCGAGGCGTCCCCGACGCGAGCGGCCGCGGGCGTGTTCGGCCCGGTGCTGCGCCGGGCGGGGGACGCGGTGGAGAAGGTGCTCGGTGGATCCGCCTCGGTGCGGCGTCGGTTGCGGCGGGGCCACCTCGACATGTCGGTGCACGACTTCCGCGTCGAGCAGGTCCTGTGGGGGCTCGTCGCGTTCGTGGCCACGGCCGGGGTCGGAGCCCTGGTGGCGGTGCGCGATCCCTCACGGCTGCTGCCGATGCTGTTGGTGAGCCTCGTCGCGTTCGCCTTCGGGGTCCTGCTCCGGGAGAACTGGCTGACGGCGCAGGTGAAGGCGCGTGAGCGCCGGATCCTCGAGGAGTTCCCCACCGTCGCCGAGCTCCTGGCCCTCGCGGTGGCGGCCGGCCTGAGCCCGGTCTCGGCGCTGGACCGGGTCGTGACGAGGAGCGGCGGCGAGCTGTCCCGCGACCTGGCCGAGGTCCTCGGCCGGGTCCGGACCGGGCAGCCGGTGGGCGAGGCCTTCGACGAGATGGCGGCCACGACCGGGCTGCCCGTGGTGGCTCGGTTCGCGCAGGGCGTGGCGGTCGCGATGGAGCGAGGTACGCCGCTCGCGGACGTGCTCCACGCCCAGGCCGGCGACGTCCGCGAGGCCCGGCGACGCGAGCTCATCGAGAGTGCGGCGCGCAAGGAGGTGCTGATGATGGTGCCGG
>CAZRKV010000063.1:0-2441 GCA_964600305.1 uncultured Nocardioides sp.
TGCCGAAGAACTCCTTCAGCGCCGCCACGACCGGCCGGATGTTGATCAGCGACTGGGGCGTGATCGCCTCCACGTCCTGGGTCGTCATCCGCTCGCGGACCACGCGCTCCATGCGCGCCAGACCGGTGCGCAGCTGGTTCTGGATCAGCTCACCCACGGTGCGCATCCGGCGGTTGCCGAAGTGGTCGATGTCGTCGGCGTCGATGACGCGGTCCTTGCCGTCGGCGTCCTGGACGACCTCGCCGTCGGGGCCGAGCAGCGCCTCGTCACCGTGGTGCAGCCGGACGATGAACCGGATCGCCGCCACGATGTCGGCGATCGTCAGCACCTGCTGGTCGAACGGCTGCGACAGGCCCAGCTTCTTGTTGATCTTGTAGCGCCCGACCTTGGCCAGGTCGTAGCGCTTGGGGTTGAAGTAGTAGTTCTTCAGCAGCGTCAGCGCCGCCTCGCGCGTGGGCGGCTCGCCGGGGCGGAGCTTGCGGTAGATGTCGAGCAGCGCGTCGTCGGGACCGGTGGTGTGGTCCTTCTCCTCGGTGAGCTGGATCGACTCGTACTCGCGCAGCTCCGACATCACGGCCTCGTAGTCGAAGTCCTCGCCGATGTCCTCGGCCACCGCCTGCAGCGCCTTGAGCAGGACGGTGACGTTCTGCTTGCGCTTGCGGTCCAGGCGCACGCCGACCTGGTCGCGCTTGTCGACCTCGAACTCCAGCCAGGCCCCGCGGGAGGGGATCACCTTGGCGGTGTAGACGTCCTTGTCGGAGGTCTTGTCCGGGGACCGCTCGAAGTAGGCGCCCGGCGAGCGCACCAGCTGGGAGACGACGACCCGCTCGGTGCCGTTGATGATGAAGGTGCCCTTGGAGGTCATCATGGGGAAGTCGCCCATGAAGACGGTCTGGCTCTTGATCTCGCCGGTGTCGTTGTTGATGAACTCGGCGGAGACGTAGAGGGGCCGGGAGTAGGTGAAGTCCTTCTCGCGGCACTCCTCCTCGGTGTACTTGGGGTCGACGAAGACCGGGTTCTCGAACGAGAGCGACATGGTCTCGGAGAAGTCCTCGATCGGAGAGATCTCGGAGAAGATCTCCTCCAGGCCGGACCGGGGGCTCACGTCCTCGCCGGCGGCGGTGCGCTCCTGGACCTGCTCCTCCCAGGACTCGTTGCCGACCAACCAGTCGAAGCTCTTGGTCTGGAGGTCCAGCAGCTGGGGGATTTCGAGCGGTTCTTCGATCTTTGCAAACGAGATGCGGCGTGGGTTACCAGCGTTCGTCATGCGCGCCAAGAGGTGTCCTTCGAGGAGATCGCGTGCTGAGAGGCGCCGGCCAACCACAGCATCCACCGTCCGGACAGGCGGATGAGCATTTGAGGGCAGGCGCAACTGTGAATAGTAGCGCAGCAGCGCTCACACCTCAACCCGCGGGTACGACGCTGATCCGGACGACTCCGCGGACGGGGACCATCTTGGCGTCGATCATGAACGGCTGCCGGGCCGGGGTCAAGCCTCGGCGCCCGGCGGGTCCCGGCCGGCCGGTCCCACTCCCGCCCCGGGACGGCCTCACTCCCGGGCAGGCGCGGTCTCCAGGGCGTCGACCAGCCACTCGCCGTCCACCCGCTCCATGGTGGCGGTGACGTGGTCGCGGTAGACGACCGGCTCGGACCGCTGCTGGTTCGTCGTGGGCCGGTCGAGCAGCAGCAGCACCTCGACCCGGTCCTCGCCCGAGCGGACCACGCCGGAGGCCACCACCTCCACCTCCACCACGGTGCCGGTCTCGGGGGCGTTCTCCTGCAGCACCTCGAACAAGGGGTCGTAGGACTCCTCGCGGTAGTCCTCGGTCATGAACTGGTGCGCCGACTCCTGGCTCCCGCCCATGTCGGAGGCGTCGTAGGAGAGGACGGGGACGATCGCCTCCTCCGCCGCCGCCTGCGCCGTGTCCGTGGCCTCGGCGACCTCGGCGTCGGAGGGGAAGGCGATCCAGAGCCACGCCGCGACCCCGAGCGTGGCCAGCGCCGCCACGCCGACGAGGACGAGCAGCCAGCGCGGGATCAACCGTCCGCGCATCGGTCCACTCCCGCTCGGCGCCGCGAACTCCGGTTCGGCCGATGCCGTTTCGGGCGGTGCTGGCTCGGCCTCGTCCTGCGTCGGCTCGGTCGCACCCGGCCGGTCGAGGCCGAGCTCGGCGTCGTACGCCGCTCGGCGCTCCTCGTCGAGCAGCACCTGGGCGGCCTCGTTCACGACCGCGAAGCGACGGTCGGTGGGCCCGAGGTCGCTGATCGCGGCCTGCCAGGCCCGGCGGATCTCCTCGGTGGAGGCGTCCGGGGCGACGTCGAGCACGTCGTACCACGTGGGCGTCACTGCTGGCCCTCCTGCTCGGTGTCGCCGGACTCCTGGCCGTCGCCGGAGCCCTGTCCGGACCCGTCACCGGACCCGTCACCGGCCCCCTCACCGG
>CAZRKV010000063.1:2541-12530 GCA_964600305.1 uncultured Nocardioides sp.
TCACCGGCCCCCTCACCGGGGCCCTCGCCGGGGCCCTCCTGGCCGCCCCCGATCGGGGAGAAGTCGTCGACGAGCCACTCGCCGTCCACCCGGACCAGCTCGACCTCCATCCGGAAGGAGGACGGTGCCTGCGGTTCACCGTCGCCGTAGGTGTCGGTGAAGGCCCCGGCCACCAGCGTGGTGGCGGTGTCGTCGTCGACCGAGGCGACCCCACTGGCGAAGACCTCCGCCTCGCGCTGCTGGTCGGCCTGGGCGACGAGCTGTTCGGCCACCGTGGCCTGCTCGGCGAAGTCCTCGGCGAACTTGTCGGTGATGACCTCCTCGACGCGGTCGCGGTACTCGGTCATCCGGCCCTCGTCGTCGAGCAGGTCGGGCCCGTAGGTGCCCATCCGCAGCAGGAACTGCTCGGAGGTCGACATCACCGCGTCGCGCTGCTCCTGCGCCGCGTCGGCGTCGCCTCCCCCGGGGCCACCCGCTCGGGTGAGGGCGACCCACACCAGGGCCGCCGCCCCGAGGAGCAGCAGCGCGAGCAGCGCGGCGAGCACCCGGGCCCGCGTCCGGGCCGAGGGGTGCGCGGGCGAGGCGGGGGGCGCGGAGGAGGCGCGGTCGTCCGTCACTCCTGCGTCGCCCGCAGGGGCTGGAGGTACAACCACTTCCAGGACTCCTCTCCGAGGGTGCGCGGAGCCAAGGTACTGGTGGGCCCAAGCGTGGT
Organism: uncultured Nocardioides sp.; assembly: GCA_964600305.1. Lineage (GTDB taxonomy): Bacteria > Actinomycetota > Actinomycetes > Propionibacteriales > Nocardioidaceae > Nocardioides. The sequence goes on from CAZRKV010000063.1 coordinate 3,254, forward strand.
GTCGCCGGGCTCGCGCCAGGTGACCTCGCCGGTGCCGCCGTCGTACTCGGCGACCACCGGAGCCCGGTTGGCGCTCCCCCGCTTCGAGGCCGGCGGCGCGTTCGGCGCGGTGTGGGCGCCGCGCGCGTTGGTCTGCGACGGCGGCTCCGCGCAGTGCGCCTGCTCGTTCATCGGGCGGTTCTCGCCGTTCTGGGGGATCCGGCGATCGGTGCTGCCGTAGCCCTCGTGGCAGACGGGGCCGTCCTCGGTGAGGATCAACCCGAAGTGGGCGTTGTGCATCCCGCTCTCGGGATCCTGGTGCACCACGGTGTAGCCGCCCTCGACGATCTCGGGGTAGATCGCGAGCAGGTGCTCCACCCCGTCGAGGCGCTGGACCACCACCTCGCCGGTGGTGACCAGGTTGTTGAGCAGCTCACCGAGGTCGACCTCGTTCTCCTCGAGGAAGGTGCGCAGCTGGTTGGCCGTGGCGCTGCCGTTGTCGATCACCCGGCGCAGGTCCTCGTCCGAGCCCGCCAGGGTGCCGCTGAACAGGGCGAGGTCGCGGGAGAAGTCCCGGATCGCCGAGCGCGAGTCGAGCTGCCCCTGCAGCACCGTGTTGCCGTCCCGGATCAGGCGCCGGGTGACCGCGAAGTTCTCGTCCGCGGCGGTGATGAAGGAGTTCCCGGTGTCGATGATCCGCTGCAGGTCCGAGCCGGTGCCGTCGAACGCCTCGCCGAGCTCGGAGACGGTGGTGCGCAGGGCCTGCTTGTCGACCGACTCCACGGTGTTGCTGAGGTTGGTCAGCAGCTGGGTGGTGCCGACCGGGGTGCGGGTGTCGGCCGTCGCGATCTCGGAGTCCTGGCCGAGGTAGGGCTCGTCGTCGGACTGTGGCTGCAGCTCGACGTACTGCTCGCCGACCGCGGACTTGTTCCCCACCAGGGCCAGGGAGTCGGCCGGGATCCGGTCGTGCTCGTTCTCGATCTGGAGGTGGACGTCCACCCCGTCCTCGGTCACCTCGAGCTTGCCGACGCGCCCGACACCGACGCCGCGGTAGGTCACCTCCGCGTTGGTGAAGATGCCGCCGGACTCCTCGAAGTGGGAGACCACCGTGTAGTGGGTGTCGTAGAAGAACCGGTCCAGGTTGGCGTAGCGGGCCCCGGTGTAGCTGACCCCGAGCAGCGTGATGACCACGAAGACGAGCAGCTGGACCTTGGTGCGGCGGGTGATCATCGGCTCCCCCCGGGGACGAGCAGTCGGGCCAGGTCGGAGTCGTGCCCCTCGGGCAGGGCCGCGTCGGCGCCCGGTCGCGCGGCGTCCCCGAAGGGGGCGCGGTTGAGCCCCAGCAAGCCCCCGAGCAGGCCGTCGCCGGACCCGTCACCGGATCCACCACCCGAGCCGCTGCCGGAGCCACCCCCGGGGCCACCGCCGGACCCACCGCCCGACTGCGGGCCACCCTGCTGCAGGCCGCCCAGGCCGAGGCCCCGGACCAGGTTCTGCACCAGGCCCGCCTGCCCCTCCGGGCTGCTGTCCAGGCCCAGCCCCGCGAGGGCCTGGCTCAGGCCCTGGCAGACAGGGTTGGACGGCAGGATGTCGCAGACGTCCTCGAGGACGTCGCCGGGGAGGCCCAGGCACTCGGGTCCGGTGAGGTCCCCACCATCCAGGCACTCCTCGACCTCGTCGACGACGGGGCCCTGCGGCAGCCCCAGGGTGCTCAGGTCGATGTCGAGCTGGACCGACAGGTTCGTGTAGTCCCCCATGTGCAGGTTGCGCGCCACCTGCGGGTCGCGGCCCACGACCTCGTCGACGAACGGGTAGGTGAGGAACACGTGGAAGGCGTTGGCGAAGTCGTCGCCGGTGTCCGCGAGGTTGGTCAGGACCGGGTCGAGTCGCCGCAGGCTCTCGAGGGTGCCCTCCTTCGAGGCCTGGATCACCTCCACCCCGACGTCCCCGAGCTCGTCGAGGGCCTGCAGCATCTCGACCAGGTCCTCGCGCTGCCGATCGATGGATCGCAGGGCCGAGGGCATCTCGGTGAGGGTGGCGTCGATGGTGTCGATCTGGGCGTTGACCGACTGGGAGAGGCGGTTGAGCGAGCGGATCGCGCGGACGATGTCGTCCTTGTTGGAGTCCAGCTCGCCCATGAAGCCGTCCAGCTGGCGCAGCACCGACCTGGCGGAGCCCTCGCGGCCCTCGAGCGCCTGGTTCACCTCCTGGGCGATGGTCTGCATCTGGGCGATCCCGCCACCGTTGAGCAGCAGGCTGAGGGCGCCCAGGACCTCCTCGACCTCGGGGTTGCGCCCCGAGCGATCCAGCGGGATCCGGTCGCCGTCCTGGAGCGGGTCCTGGGTGCCGCCCTCGGACGGGTCGGTCAGCGAGACGAACTTCTCCCCCAGCAGGCTGGTCTGGCGGATCTCGGCGCGGGCATCGGCCGGGAGCTCGACGTCCTCGGGGAGCTCGACCGTGACCTCGGCGTGGTAGTCGTCCAGGGCGATGTCGGTGACCGTGCCCACGGACACGTCGTTGACCTTGACCGAGGACTGCGGCACCAGGTCGAGCACGTCGGCGAACTCGATGGTGACGGTCATCGGGTCGTCACCGGCGTCGGCCCCGCCGGGCAGCGGGATGTCGTAGACGCTGAACTCGCAGGCCGAGAGCAGCACCATCGAGCAGGTCCCGATGATGGCGGCCTTGAGCGTGCGGATCGGTCTCATCGCTCCTCCTCCACCAGGCCGGAGAGCGTCAGGTCGAACTGCTGCTGGGGCTCCCACCGGCGGGTCTCGCCGAACGCGCCGGCCCGGGGCAGCAGCGTGTCGATCAGGTCGCACCCCCGGCCGCTGTCGTCGACCTGCGAGATCAGGCTGCACAGGAACACGTCGGGGTTGTTCTGCACCTCGTGGGCGAGGTTGCCCAGGTTCGCCCGGGTGTCGAGGGTGCCGGTCTCCGGGTTGTAGGTGAGGGCGAGGTTGTTGGCCGCCAGGGGCCCGGCCGACAGGATCTCGTGCAGGGCGTCGCGCTGCTTGACCAGCACCTTCGACACCCGGTTCAGCCCGGTGATGTTCTCGCCGAGCTTGCCGCGGTTCTCCTCGACGAAGGAGGTGACCTGTTCCATGGCGACGCCCAGGTGTCGCAGCGACCGCGCCAGCTCGTCGCGCTCCCCCTCCAGCATTTCCGAGACCTCCGCGAGGGAGGCGTTGAACGCCCGGACGGTGTCGTCGTTCTCGGCGAGGGTGCTGATGAAGCCCTCCATCTCCTCGACGGCGCCGAAGAGCTCTTCCTTGTTGTTGTCCAGGGTCCCGGTGAAGGTGCCCAGGTCGGTGATGGTCTGGTTGAAGCGTTCGCCCTGTCCGGAGAAGTTCTCCGCCGTACGGCGCAGCAGGTCGGTCAGGGCGCCCTCCTTGTTCGCCCCGTCGGGCCCGAGGGCGACGTTGAGGTCGTCGAGGCTCGCGTAGATCTCGTCGAGCTCCACGGGCGTGGCGGTGCTCTGCGTGTCCAGCACCGCGTTGTCGGGCATCACCTCGCCGCCCTCGTACACCGGGGTGAGCTGGATGAACCGGTCGCCCACGACCGACGGCGCCACGATCGCGGCGCGGGCATCGGCCGGCACCTGGACCTCGGCGTCGTAGGTCATCCGCACCTCGACATCGGTGCCGCTGGGGGTCACCTGCTCCACCTCGCCCACCGGGACACCGAGCACCCGCACGTCGCTGCCCTCGTAGATCGAGATGCTGCGCGGGAAGCTGGCCGTGAGGGTCTTGCGGTCCTCCGCCCCGAACATGACCACGGCCGCGGCCACCAGCAGCACGACGACCAGGCCGGGGACCAGGAACTTGCTCCAGGTACGCACGTCAGTTGCCTCCGGTCAGCTGCGGGACGGGGGGCATGTTCTGGATGTAGGTGTCGAACCAGGGGCCCGAGCCCAGGGTGTTGGCGAAGACCCGGTAGAAGGGGGCCATCAGCCGCAGGCTGTTGTCGAGGTTGTCCTGGTTCTTGTTGAGCACGTCGACCACGTTGTCCAGGTGGTCCAGGGCCGGCGCGAGGTCTTCCCGACTCTCCTGCACCAGCGCGGTGAGCTCACGGGATAGCCGCGTGGTCGACCGGAGCAGCCGGTTGATCGACTCCCGGCGCGAGCTCAGCGCCCGGAAGAGCACGTCGGCGTCGTCCATCAGCTCGACGATGTCCTCGTCGCGCTCGTTGAGGACCCCGGCGACCTTGCGCAGGTTCTGCAGCAGGGTGTTGATCTGCTCGTCGCGCTTGGCGACGTTGCGCGAGAGCCGGGAGATGCCCTGCAGCGCGGTCCGGAACTCCTCGGGCGTGTTCTCGGTCAGGTCCGCGAGGGTGGTCAGCGACTCCGCCAGCTGGTCGGTGTCGATGCCCTCGGCGGTGTCGGCCAGCCCCTCGAAGGCCTGGACGACGTCGTACGGCGCGGTGGTGCGCTCGACCGGGATCTTGCTGCCGGCCTCCAGCTGCCCCGCACCGGCCGGTTCCAGGGCGAGGTACATGTCGCCCAGCAGCGTCTTCACCCGGATCGAGGCGCCGGTCTCGGTGCCGAAGTCGGCATCCTCCTGGATCCGGAACGCCACGTCGACGTGGTCGTCGTGGAGCTCGAGGGACTCCACCTTGCCGACCCGGACCCCGGCGACCCGGACCTCGTCGTCGGCCCGGAGTCCCCCGGCCTCGGACACCGCCGCGGTGTAGGTGTCCCCGCCACCGATCACGGGCAGCTCGTCGGCGCGGAAGGCGGCCAGCAGCATCGCAGCGATGACGGCGATGCTGATCGCCCCGATGATCACGGGGTTGCGCTCACGGAACGGCTTCATCATCCCAGCTCACACCTGTCCGCGATCTTGGTGCCCGGCACGGGGTACTCGACGTCCAGCCGCTCGTTGACGATCGGCAGCCGCACCGTCCCCTTGAACTCGCAGAGGTAGAAGTTGAACCACGAGCCGTAGATGGCGGTGCGGCCGACCTTCTCCAGCTTGATCGGGAGCACCTGGAGGGCCCGGTCGATCTCCGCCTTGTTCTCGTCCAGGTTGCCGGCGAAGCGGCGCAGCTCACGGATGTCCTTGACCAGCGGTTCACGTGCCTCGTCGACGAGCTGGGCGGTCTCCTCCGACAGCTCCGAGATCCCGTCGAGTGAGGTCAGGATCGCCTCGCGGTCCTGCTTCAGGCCCTTCACCAGCCGCTTGAAGGTGATGATCAGCTCGCTCAGCTCCTGGTCCCGGTCGCCGATGGTGGCCAGGGTCTGGTTGAGGTTCTCGATCAGGTCCCCGACCAGCCGGTCACGATCGGCGAGCGTGCCGGTCAGGGACGCCGTGTGGCCCAACAGGCTCTCCAGCGTGCCGCCCTCGCCCTGGAAGACCTGGATGATCTCGTAGGAGAGCTTGTTGACGTCGGAGGGTGACAGGGCCTGGAAGAGCGGCTTGAAGCCGTTGAAGAGCACCGTGAGGTCCAGGGCGGGGCTGGTCCGGTCGATCGGGATCGTGGATCCGGCCTCCAGCCGCTCGGCGTCCCCGATCTCCTGCTCCAGGGCGATGTAGCGCTGGCCGACGAGGTTCCGGTAGCGGATCGTGGCGTTGGTGCCTCCGGTGAGGGTGGCCTCCTCGTCGACGGTGAAGGTCACCCGGGCCCGGGTGCGCTCGACGATCTCGATCTCCTCGACCGTGCCGACCTTCACGCCGGCGATCCGGACGTCGTCCCCCTCCACCACCCCGGTGGCGTCGGAGAAGACCGCGGAGTACTCCCGGCTCGGCCCGAAGGTGAGGTTGCCGATGACGACGGCCAGCAGCCCGGTGGCGAGGCTGGTCACGACGATGAAGATGACGAGCTTGACGAAGTCGATGCTCGTCCTCGCGTCCAGGAGCTTCACTGCAGGCTCACCTCCGCCCCACGTGCCATCGGACCGACCAGGAGCACGCCCAGGTCGTCGACCCGGGCGGTGGTGGTGCCCAGCACCGGCGCCAGCACGCTGCGCAGCACCTCGTCCTCGGCCGCGGACCCGACGAAGCCCGCCGCGCTGTCGCGGGCCGGCCCCCGGGCCGCTGCCTCCTCCGGGGCGCCTCCGGGCGCTGGACGCATCGTGCCCTTGCCGGTGCCCCGGTCGACGCCGTCGTCGAAGTTCGGCGGGTCACGGTAGGGGTTGTCCTGGCTCCAGGGCGGGTCGGGCAGGCCTCCGCAGTAGGCCCCCCGGTCCGCGCCGAACCGCGGGGTGTCCCCGGGGTCGTAGGCACGCGGCTGGTTCGGCAGCAGCTCGAGGTTGATGTGCAGGGTGTAGTTGCGGAACGCCTCGGCCTGCAGGGCGCCGGCCCCGACGATGCCCTCGGTGAGGCACGGGAACTGCGGGGCGTATTTCTCCAGCACCCGCAGCTGCTGCGCGCCCACCTCGCCCAGCCGGACGAGGTTCTCGCGGTTGTCCGCGAGGAAGCCCTCGGCGACGCCGGAGAAGCGCGCCACGTCGGTGAACAGGGTGTTCAACCGCTCCTCCCGGCCCTCGAGGGTCCCGGTCGTCACGAGGCTGTTGCGCAGGGTCTCCGCGACCTGGGGCATCACGCCGGCGTAGGTGTCGGAGACGTCGGCCGTCATCCGCAGGTCCTCGACCAGGGCCGGGATCTCGGGATTGATCCGCTTCAGGTAGGAGTCCAGCGTCTCCAGGTTCTCCCCGATGTCCTCGCCGCGGCCCTCCAGGGCCGTGGCCAGGGCCGTCAGCGTCTGGTTCAGCTCGACCGGCTGTACGGTCCGCAGCAACGGGTAGAGGTCGGAGAGCACCTTCTCGACCTCGATCGAGACATCGGTGCGCTCGATGGTCGACCCGGCCTGCAGGGAGTCCGACGCCTCCTCCTCGGGGATGACCAGCTGGACCTCCTTCTGCCCGAAGAGGGTCTTGGGCTCGATCCGTCCGGTCACGTTGGCCGGCACCGTGTCGATCTCGTCGGGGAAGATGCCGAGCGTCAGCTCGGCCCCCTCCGCGGTGGGCTCGAAGTCGAGGACCTCACCGACGATCGCCCCGCGCATCTTCACGTCGGCGCGCTCGGGCAGCTGCAGGCCGATCTTGGAGCTGTGCAGGGTGACCCGCTCGAAGTCGGCGAAGCTGTTGCTGAACAGGGCGTAGGTCAGCCACACCCCGGCGAGGAGCAGGGCGATGAAGGCGACCCCCAGGGCCTTGAACCGTGCCGTACCCATCACCGCCTCACCCCGCGATCCTGACGGTCGTGCTGGTCCCCCAGATCGCCATCGACAAGAACAGGTCGATGACGTTGATCGCCACGATGCTGGTCCGCACGGCACGGCCCACGGCCACCCCGACACCGGCCGGACCGCCGCTGGCGGTGTAGCCGTGGTAGCAGTGGATCAGGATGACCGTCACCGCGAAGACGAGGACCTTCCCGAAGGACCACAGGACGTCCTCGGGTGGCAGGAACTGGTTGAAGTAGTGGTCGTAGGTGCCCGCACTCTGGCCGTAGAGCTGGGTGACGGTGAACCGGGTGGCGAAGTACGACGACAGCAGGCCGATCACGTACAGCGGCACGACGGCGACCAGGCCCGCGATGATCCGCGTGGTCACCAGGAAGGGCAGGGACGGGATCGCCATCACCTCGAGGGCGTCGACCTCCTCGGAGATCCGCATGGCGCCCAGCTGGGCCGTGAAGCCGCACCCGACCGTGGCGGCCAGGGCGATGCCGGCGACCAGCGGCGCGATCTCGCGGGTGTTGAAGTAGGCCGAGACGAACCCGGAGAAGGCCGCCGTCCCGATCTGGTCGAGGGCGGCGTACCCCTGCAGACCGACCTCGGTGCCGGTGAAGAAGGTCATCGCGGTGATCACGCCGACCGTGCCGCCGATGACGGCCAGGGCACCGGACCCGAGGGTGACCTCGGCCAGGAGGCGCACGATCTCCTTCTTGTAGCGCCGGATCGTGCGTGGCGTCCACGCCAGGGCGCGCAGGTAGAAGGAGAGCTGCTCACCCAGCTGGTCGAGGGTGTCCAGCGGCTTGCGGTAGACCGTGCGGACGGTGTCCAACGTCGCCATCGCCCTCACCCCGTCTTCGGCGGCACGAGCTGCAGGTAGATCGCGCTCATGACGAAGTTGACGATGAACAGGAGCAGGAAGGTGATGACGACCGACTCGTTGACCGCGTCACCGACCCCCTTGGGACCGCCGGCGGCATTCATCCCCTTGTAGCAGGCCACCACCGCGGCCAGCAGCCCGAAGACCAGGGCCTTGACCATGCCTTGCCACAGGTCGGGCAGCTGGGCGAGGGCGGTGAAGCTGGCGAGGTAGGCGCCCGGGGTGCCGTCCTGCAGGATGACGTTGAAGACGTATCCACCGGCGACGCCGACGACGCTGACCAGCCCGTTGAGGAAGACCGCGACCAGCATCGTCGCGAGCACGCGGGGCACGACCAGGCGCTGGATCGGGTCGATCCCGAGCACCATCATCGCGTCGAGCTCCTCACGGATCTTGCGGGCGCCGAGGTCGGCGGCGATCGCCGAGCCACCCGCCCCGGCGATCAGCAGCGCGGTCGCGATCGGCCCGGCGTTGCGGACCACCGCGAGCACCGAGGCGGAGCCGGTGAAGGACTGGGCACCGAACTGCTGGATCAGCCCGCCCACCTGCAGGGCGATCACGGCGCCGAACGGGATGGCGACCAGCGCGGTCGGGATGATCGTCACCGAGGCGATGAACCACGCCTGCTGGAGGAACTCCCGCAGCTGGAAGGGTGGCCGGAAGAGCGCGCGCATGACATCGAGGGCAAACGCGAAGAGCTTGCCCGCGGTGCCGATGGGCGCGAACACCCGGGATGCGGTCAGGGAGGCCATCGAGGGATCAGGTCCCGGAAGCGAGCCCTGCGTTGGCCGACGCGAAGGAGCCGGGCGGGGGGACCACGCCGTTCTCGCGGCACCACTGCCCGGGGGCCCGCTGGCCCCGCCTCGGGATGCCGTTCGAGGGCTCCAGCTGCAGCGGGATCGGCGGCAGCGGCGGCAGGTCCTGACCCTGCTCGGCGGCCAGCTCGTCGGCGTCCTTCTCCTCCGACATGCCGATCGGGCCGACCTTCTGGGCGTTGAGGAACTGGCGCACCACCGGCTCCTCCGAGCTCAACAGCTGCTCGCGCGGGCCGAACATCGCCAGGTGCTTGTGGTAGAGCAGGCCGATGTTGTCCGGCACCGTGCGGGCGGTGTTGATGTCGTGGGTGACGATCAGGAACGTGGCGTCGATCTGGGCGTTCAGGTCGACGATGAGCTGGTTGAGGAAGGCGGTGCGGACCGGGTCGAGGCCGGAGTCGGGCTCGTCGATGAGGATGATGTCCGG
>CAZRKV010000064.1:0-12507 GCA_964600305.1 uncultured Nocardioides sp.
CTTGAAGTCCTGCGCGGGTTGCAGCGGGCGCACGCAGCGTCCGTCGGTGATCGCGAAGAGGGAGACCTCGGTGCCGTCGAGGTACTCCTCGACGAGGACCCGGTCGCAGCCGGCGGCATGGGCCAGCGCGGCCTCCCGGTCGTCGGTGACGACGACGCCCTTGCCGGCGGCCAGCCCGTCGTCCTTGACCACGTACGGCGCGCCGAACTCGGCCAGCGCCGCCGCGACCTCCGCGTCGGTGCCGCAGGCCCGCGCAGCCGCCGTGGGCACGCCGGCGGCGGCCATCACGTCCTTGGCGAACGCCTTGGAGCCCTCCAGCCGCGCGGCCTGCGCGGAGGGACCGAAGCAGACGATGCCGGCCTCGCGGACCGCGTCGGCCACGCCCGCGACCAGGGGTGCCTCCGGGCCGACGACCACGAGGTCGACGTGCAGCCGCTCCGCCAGGCTGGTGACGGCGTCCGGGTCCATCGGGTCCACGGCGTGCACCGCGGCCACCGACAGCATCCCGGGGTTGCCGGGCGCGACGTGGACCTCGCCCACCCCGGGGTCACGGGCGAGCGCCCGGGCCAGGGCGTGCTCGCGGCCGCCGCTGCCGATGACGAGGGTCTTCACACGGCGCGATGCTAGTCGCGCCGGGCCCGCTCCTCGTACGCGGACCGAGCGGTGGGATCCACGTGGGCCAGCACGGTGTCGGCCCCGAAGACCCGGGCGAGGCCCTCCTGGACCTTGCGGGGCAGCGCCATGGTGGCCTTCGTCATCGGCTGGGCGTAGCGCGGCACCCAGGCCTCGGGCACCGGCCGGCGCACCAGGTCGACGACCACCGCGGCGACCTGCTCCGGGGTGACCGGCGGGACGCCGCGGGTGTCGGGGATGCCCGCGGAGAGCTCGGTGCGGACGATCGCCGGGAGCACCATGCTCACCTCGATCCCGTGCGGGGCGAGCTCGGCCCGGGTGGCCTCGGTGAAGCCGACCACGGCGTGCTTGGAGGCGGAGTACGTCGCGCCGCCGGCCGCCGCGACCCGGCCGACCGCGGAGGCGATGTTGATGATGTGGCCGCCCCCGCGCTCGACCATCCCGGGCGCGGCCGCCTTGGTCCCGTGGATGACGCCGAAGGTGTTGACCTCGAAGATCTGGCGAGTCACCTCGTCGGACTCCTTGAGCACGTCGCCCAGCGGCATGATCCCGGCGTTGTTGACCAGCACGTCCACGGCGCCGGCCTCGGCGAGGAAGGTGCGCCAGGAGTCGGCCGAGGTGACGTCGAGCGGGAGGGCCGTCGTACCGCCGCCGAGCTCGGTGGCCGTGGCCTCGGCGAGGTCGAGGTCGCGGTCGCCGATGACCACCGTGGCGCCGGCGCGGGCCAGGAGCCGGGCGGTGGCGGCGCCGATGCCGCGCGCGCCACCGGTGACGGCGGCGACGCGTCCGGCGAGGGAGGGCTCGGGCTGGCGTCGGATGGGGTTCATCGGGATCCTTCCGGGACGGCTGCGCGACGCTCGCGCAGGTCGATGGGTTGACCGTCCCTGGGGAACGGCAGCGAGTGGTGGTTCATCGGGGCGACGTAGGTGGACGGGACCGTCCACTCGAAGCGCCGCAGGAGGCTGTGCATGATCAGCTTCACCTCCATGCCGGCGAAGTGCATGCCCAGGCACTTGTGCACGCCGCCACCGAACGGGGCCCACGCGTAGCGGTGCACCTTGTGCTCCTGGCGGTGGTCGGCGAAGCGCTCGGGGTCGAACCGCTCCGGCTCCGGCCAGTACGCCGGGTCGTGGTGCATGTGGTGCGGCATCACCGCGGTGAGCCGGCCGGCCGGGATGCGGTGGCCCAGCACCTCGGTCTCCTTGACGGTGCGCCGCGCGAGGACCGGGACCGGGGTGACCAGCCGCAGGCACTCCTTCATCACCAGGTCGAGGTCCTCCATCCGCGAGAGGTCGTCGAGGCTCGGCTCCTCGGGGAGCGCGAGGGCCTCCTGCCGGCACCGCTCCTGCCACTCGGGGTGCTGGCCGAGCTGTTGCAGCATCGTGGAGACGGTGATCGTGGAGGTGTCGTGGGCCGCCATCAGCAGGAAGATCAGGTGGTTGACCACGTCGGCGTCGGAGAACCGCTCGCCGTCGACCGCGAGGTGGCACAGCACCGACATCAGGTCGTCGCCGTCCCCGGCGCGCTTGGCGGGCAGCTGGCGGCCGATGAACTCCTCGAGCACCGCCCGGCCCCGCACCGCGCGCCGCCACCGGGTCCCCGGCAGGGGCAGCCGGACGACGGCCGCCGCGGCCTGCACGCAGTCGACGAACGCCTCGTTGACCCGGTCCAGCTCCCGGTCGTCGGTGAGCTCCGCGCCCCCCATGAACACCTGGGTGGCCAGGTCGAGGGTGAGCGACTTCAGCGCGGGGTAGGCCCGGAACCCGCGGTCCGGCCTCCAGCCGGCCACGCCCTCGGCCACCGCGGGCGCGAGGGCGGCGGCGTACGTCGCGAGCCGGTCGCGTGTGAACGCCTCCTGCATCAGCCGGCGGTGGTCGCGGTGCTCGCCGAAGTCCAGCAGCATCAGGCCACGGTCGAAGAACGGGCCGACGAGGAAGCCCCAGCCGGGGCCGTTGGCGAACGCCTTGTCCCGGTTGACGAGCGCGGCCTCGACGGCGTCGGGACCGACCAGCATCGTCCACCGGACTCCGAGGAAGCGGATCTTTCCGACCGCTCCCTGCCGCTCGTGGTTGCGGCGCATGAAGTCGAGCGGGTCGTGGACGTAGTCGAGCGTGCCGCCGAGCAGCGGCACGCGGGAACGCAACGGCGCGGTGGCCGTGGGTGGCATGCGGGGACCCCCGATCTGACAGGCACTCCTGTCAGTTTGTGGTGGCCCAGGTCACGCTGTCAAGATCTCGACCATGGCCTCCTCGACGCGCAGCTACGCCGGCCGCACCGGCGAGGAGCGAGCGGCCCGGCGGCGTACCCGCCTGGTGGAGGCGGCCGTGCGGCTGCTGGCCCGCGAGGGCGAGGCCCGGGCCACGATGACCGCGATCTGCGGTGAGGCGGGCCTGACCGAGCGGTACTTCTACGAGAGCTTCCGCAACCGCGACGACGCCCTCGCCGCCGCGCTCGACCACGTCGCCGCCCGGATCGCGGCGGTCGCCGAGCAGGCGGTCGCCGACACGCCCGGGTCCCCGACCGAGCGGGCCCGGGCCGCGGTCACCGCCGTGGTGGAGCTGGCCGAGCGGGAGCCGGACGTCGCCCGGGTCGCGATCATCGAGTCCTCGGCGAACGCCCGGCTCCGGGAGGTGCGCCGTCGGCAGGTGCACGCCTTCGCCGACCTGGTGCAGCACCACGCCACCGACCTCTTCGGCGACGCCGCGCTGCCGCCCGGGCGGCTGCGGCTGCGGGGGCTCGCCTTCATCGCCGGCTTCGCGGAGCTGGTCCACTCCTGGCTGGTTGGGGAGCTCGAGATCGACGCCGAGGAGCTGGCCGCGGTCGGGCTGGACCTCTTCGTCTCGCTGTGCCGCTGACGGCTCGCCGCGCCGCGGGTGACGGTTCGTCGGGCCGCGGGTGACGGTTCGTCGGGCCCCGGGTGACGGTTCGCGGGGCGGGTCAGGCGGGGTGGACGACGATGGTCTCCTCGCGGCCCGGGCCGACCCCGACCCCCCAGATCGGGGCGCCGGACAGCTCCTCCAGCGCCTGCACGTAGCGCTGCGCGTTGACGGGCAGGTCCTCGAAGGAGCGGCAGCCGGAGATGTCGCCGCCCCACCCGTCGAAGTACTCGTAGATCGGCTCGGCGTGGTGGAACTCGCTCTGGGTCATCGGCATCTCCTCGACCCGCTGGCCGTCCACCTCGTAGGCCACGCACACCGGGATCCGCTCCCAGTGGTCGAGCACGTCGAGCTTGGTCAGGAAGAACTCGGTCAGGCCGTTGACGCGGGCGGCGTACCGCGCGATCACGGCGTCGTACCAGCCGCAGCGGCGGGTGCGGCCGGTGGAGACACCGATCTCGCCACCGATCTCCTGCAGCCGCACGCCGTCCTCGTCGAACAGCTCGGTCGGGAACGGACCCGACCCCACCCGGGTGGTGTAGGCCTTCACCACCCCGATCACGCGGTCGATGCGGGTCGGCCCCACCCCGGACCCGGTGGACACGCCCCCGGCGACGGGGTTGGAGGAGGTGACGAACGGATAGGTGCCGTGGTCGACGTCCAGCATCGTCGCCTGCGCCCCCTCGAACAGCACCGTCTCCCCGGCGTCCAGCGCCCGGTTGAGCAGCAGCGAGGTGTCGACCACCATCGGCTCGAGGCGGTCGGCGTAGGAGCGCAGCTCCTCGACCACCGCGTCGACCTCCACCGCGCGCCGGTTGTAGGCCTTGGTGAGCAGCTGATTGGGCACGTCCAGCGCCGCCTCGACCTTCTGCCGCAGGATCGGCTCGTCGAACAGGTCGGCGACCCGGATCCCGCGCCGGTTCACCTTGTCGGAGTACGCCGGCCCGATGCCGCGCCCGGTGGTGCCGATCTTGCGGCTGCCCAGGAAGCGCTCGGTCACCTTGTCGATGACGGCGTGGTACGACGCGATCACGTGCGCGTTCGCGCTCACCACCAGTCGGGCGGGCTCGACCCCGCGCTCGAGGAGGGCGTCGAGCTCACCGAAGAGGGCCTCCAGGGAGACCACGACCCCGTTGGCGATCACCGAGGTGGCGCCCGGGGTGAGGATCCCGCTGGGCAGCAGGTGGGTCGCGAACTTCTCGCCGTCCACGACGATGGTGTGCCCGGCGTTGTGTCCGCCACTGGTGCGGACCACGTAGTCGATGGGGTGGGTCGTCGCGAGCAGGTCGGTCGCCTTGCCCTTGCCCTCGTCGCCCCACTGGGCGCCGAGGACCACGATCGCGGGCATGCGGGGTCCCTCCGGTCGTCGTACGCAGCAAACTGCCCCGCCGCCTGCGGCGCCGGGGCCAGGGCGCCACGGTAGCAAACCGACGCTGCCCGGGTCGCCCGCGCGCGGGGTAGCGTCACCTCCGTGGACCGCCTCTTCGTCATCACCAACAGCGACGCCGGCACCGCCGACGCCGAGACCCTCGGGATCGCCCTCGACCTCTGGCGCGAGAAGGCCGAGGTCGAGGTCGCCGAGAGCGGGAGCCCCGAGGAGCTCGAGGAGGTGCTCGCCCGGGCCGACGGGCGCCGGATCGTGGTCGCCGGGGGCGACGGCAGCATGCACGCGGTGGTCGCCGCGCTGCACCGCCGGGGCACGCTCGCCGACAGCGAGCTGGCCCTGCTCCCGCTCGGCACCGGCAACGACTTCGCCCGCGGCAACGACATCCCGCTCGAGGTGGAGGAGGCGGCGCGACTGGTCCTGGACGGCCAGCCCCGCCGGGTCGACCTGCTGGTCGACGACACCGGCTCGGTCGTGGTCAACAACGTGCACGCCGGCGCCGGCGCCCAGGCCAGCCGCCGGGGCGCGCGCTGGAAGGAGCGGCTGGGGTCGATCGGCATCGGCCGGATCAACCTCGGCCGGCTCGGCTACCCGATCGGGGCCCTGCTCGCGGCGTTCCGGCCCCCGCACCTGCACCTGCGGGTCGAGGTCGACGGCGAGGTCGTCAACGACACCGACCGCCCGGTGCTGATGGTCGCCGTGGGCAACGGCGCCGCGGTCGGCGGCGGCACCCGGATCACCCCCCGCGCGGACACCGAGGACGGGCGGATGGACGTGATGATCTCCCGGTCGGTGGGGCCGCTGCAGAAGTTCCTCTACGTGGCCCACCTGGGCCGCCGCCGGCACCACCGCCGCGAGGACGTCGACTACCTGCGCGCCGGCCGGGTCGCGCTCAGCGGGCAGCAGTTCTGGTGCAGCGCCGACGGGGAGGTGTACGGCCCGGTCCACGCCCGCAGCTGGCAGGTCGAGCGGGCGGCGTACGCGATGGTGCTGCCGCGATAGCCTTGCCGGTCGGACCACCCGCGGCGCGCAGAACAGGAGCACGATGGCCAGGGGCAGCAAGCAGGGCGGCAACCCCGGGGACTGGGTCACCCGTGCCGCGGACGACGCCGTGCGCCACGCCGGCGACGACGCCGCAGCCGGTCGTGCCCTGATCACCGTCGCCTCCGGCGCGAGCCCGTCGGGGCCGATCCACCTGGGCAACCTGCGCGAGTTCCTGACCGTGCACTTCGTCGCCGAGGAGCTGCGCGGCCGCGGGCTGCAGGTGCGGCACCTGCACAGCTGGGACGACTACGACCGGTTCCGCAAGGTCCCGGCCGGGGTGGACCCCTCGTGGAGCACCCACATCGGCCGGCCGCTGTCGGGCGTGCCGGACCCGTGGGAGTGCCACTCCTCCTGGGCCGAGCACTTCAAGGCCCCCCTGGTCGACGCGCTCGCGCAGATGGGCGTGGAGATGGAGGAGGTCTCCCAGACCGAGCTCTACCGCGCCGGCCGCTACCGCGAGCAGGTCCTCACCGCGGTGCGCCGCCGGGCCGAGATCGAGGAGGTGCTGGCCCGCTACCGGACCAAGCAGGTCCAGCCCGAGCCCTCCTCGGACCAGGAGGCCGAGGCCCTGGCCGACTCGGTCGCCGACGAGGACGAGGAGCACGGGACCGGCGGACTGGCACGGTTCCCGTTCCGCCCCTACTGCCGCGAGTGCGGCCGCGACACCACCACGCTGACCTCGTACGACGAGGAGACGACCGACCTGGCCTACAGCTGCGAGGAGTGCGGGTTCTCCGGCGTCACCAACCTCGCCACCCAGGACGAGGGGAAGCTGGTGTGGAAGGTCGACTGGCCGATGCGGTGGGCCGTCGAGGGGGTCGACTTCGAGCCCGGGGGCGCCGACCACGCCTCCCCCGGGTCGTCGTACACCGTCGGCAAGGAGGTGGTGAAGCGGATCTACGGCGGCCGCGCACCGTCGTTCGTGGCCTACTCCTTCGTCGGGGTCGCGGGGATGGCGAAGATGTCCTCGTCCCGGGGCGGCGTCCCGACCGCGGACGACGCGCTGCGGGTGCTGGAGGCACCGATCCTGCGCTGGCTCTACGTGCGGCGGGCGCCGAAGCAGGCGTTCAACGTGGAGTTCGGGCCCGAGGTGGTCCGGCTCTACGACGAGTGGGACGCCCTGGGCCGCAAGGCCGCCGACCCGGCCAAGCGGGACCCGCAGGTGCTGGCCTGGGAGCGGGCGTCCTCGACCACCACCGCCGGACGGCTGCCGACCCCGCGGGTGGTGGTGCCGTTCCGCACCCTGTCCTCGGTCGCCGACGTGACCGCCGGGTCCGCGGACCTGATCAGCTCGACCATCCGCGACGTCGGCCACGACCACGACTCGGTGGACGACCTCGAGCCGCGGCTGACCCGGGCGATGACCTGGATCCGCGAGTTCGTTCCCCCGGAGGACCGCACCGTCGTGCGGGAGTCCCCGGACAGCGAGCGACTGGCGGCACTGGCGGAGCAGGAGCAGCAGTGGCTGCGGCTGCTGCTGGAGCACCTGCCGGACGAGCGTGACCTGGCCGCGGTGACCCGGGTGGTCTACGGCGTGCCGAAGCTGGCGCACGGACTCGACCTCGACGCCTCCCCGACCGAGGAGGTGAAGGCCGACCAGAAGGCGTTCTTCCGGCTGCTCTACCACCTCTTCGTCGGTCGCGACCGCGGCCCCCGGCTGCCCACCCTCATCGTGGCCCTGGGCCCGGACCGGGTCCGCTCGCTGCTGGGCGGGCCCTCCGACCCCGACCCCGTGTAACGCGGGGTTATGGACCCGTAAGAGGCCGTTTCGGCGGCCGATCGCGACCACAGCACCGCACCAGAGGCGATCGGCCCGAGGGGCTCAGCGTCGCCGACGACGGCGTACTTGCTCGGCGAAGCGCGCCAGGTGCTCGGGCAGCTCGGTCCCGTAGCGGCGCGCCGTCGCCTCGAACTCGGCCCGCAGGCGCTGCTCGGTGAGCCGGACCCGCCCGCCGAGCAGGTCCTCCCACACCACCCGCGACATCCCCAGGCCCTCGGCGCAGACCGCGTCCTGGCGCAGCTTCTCGTCCCAGACAACCTCCTCGGCCGGCCTGGTGGCCACCCCGTTGCGGGTCTCGGGGAGGAACTTCAGCCGGCCGTCGAACTCGAACAGGTGGCACCCGATCCGCACATCGGCCCACGCCAGGCCGCGGGTCGTCATCACCGGGAACTGGGTGTCCGGCTCGCCGAGGCCCATGGCCAGCAGCAGCCCACGCATGAGCGACTCCCCCACCGTCTCGGCCTCGGCATCGGCGTCCTCGACACAGCGCCGCGCCACCGCCACCCCCGGCCAGTGCGCCATCATCGCCAGCTCCCCGCGCAGCTGCTCCCGGGTGGCCCCCATCCGCATCGCGGAGTCGCACGCGCTCAGGCCGGTGCGCCGCCCGTGCTCCCGCGCGAGGTCGACCGCGGTCCGGGCCGGGTCGGTGACCCGAACCCCGGCCGCCTCGGTGAGCCCGGCCGGGCGCAACCGGGTGAGGTGGTGCTTCACACCGTGGTCGGTCCGGGATCCCCCGACCCCGGGCCGGGAGACGTGGGAGAGCTCCAGGCGCGGCCGGAAGAAGGGCAGCCGCAGGAGTCGGGCCGCGGAGTCGTGGCTGAGCACGTGGTCGGTGCGCATCATCAGGTGGGCGGCGAGGTCGCGCAGCCGGGCGTGCCCGTCGTACGGCTCGGCCTGCTCCCAGACCTCCCGCTCGGCGTACACGCCGCGTCGTACGACGACCCACGGGCCGCCGTACCGGGTGAGGGTGCGCAGCTGGCGCTCGGTGTAGCCGGCGGCCCTGGCCTGGGCCCGGGTGAAGGCGCCGCCCTGGGCCGCCGCCACCGCCGCCAGCTCTCCGCGCACCATGGGGCACAGGCTGCTGGGCGGACCGGGGCCCGCACCACGGGCGATCGGCGACCTGTGGACAACCGACCGCGGTGCTGCGGTCACGTCAGGTGTCTGGTGCGGTGCCGTGGTCGCGAGGAGCCGCCGAAACGGCCTCCTACGGGTCCATAACCCCGCGTTACACGGGGGTCGGGGGCCAGATCAGCCCAGGAGCTCGTCGTACGCCGCCGGGCTGGAGTCACGCAGGAACGACGAGCACCGCTCCCACTCGTCGCTCTCCCCGATCTCCTTCGCCGCGAGGGCGAGCATCGCCAGGCAGGTGAGGAAGCCGCGGTTGGGCTCGTGCTCCCACGGCACCGGACCGTGGCCGCCCCAGCCGTGCTTGCGCAGCCGGTCGAGGGAGCGGTGGTAGCCGACCCGGGCGTAGGCGTAGACCGTCACCACGTCGGCCCCCTCGGCCCGGGCCTCCTCCGCCAGGGCGGCCCAGGCGGCCGGCGACGAGGGGTGCTCGCGTACGACGGCCGCGGGGCGGGCGCCGTTCCCGAGCTCGACCTCGGCGGCATCGGGGGGCAGCAGGGTCTCGGGCGGCTGGGCCATCAGGTCCGGGAAGTTCATGCCGCCATTGTGCCCGTCGCGTGGTGCCCACCGACCCCCGGGAGCGGGGACCGACCCGAGGGATCGGTCAAGCCCCCTGGCCGGCCCGGGCCCCCGGGTCGTGGGGGACGCGCGAGGCGTGCAGCCGCGCGTGCTCGATGGCCTCCGGGGTGGTGGCGAACAGGTGCCGCTCGTGGGCGAGCTTCTCGTGGACGTTGAGCCCCCGGACCACCCGCTCGTGCTCGGGGCGCATGCCCGAGAGCAGGACCGTGATGCCCCGGGCCTCGAGCCGGGTGATGATCTCCGCGAGCATCCCGGCCCCGGTGGCGTCGATGGTGGTCAAGTGGGTCAGCCGGAGCACCACGACCCGCACGTCGCCCACGTCGGAGAGCTCGAGCAGGAAGTCGTGGGCCGCGGCGAAGAAGAGCGGTCCGTCGATCCGGTAGGCGACGATCCGCTCGTCCAGCAGGGCCTGCTCCTCGTCCCGGTGCTCCCGACCGGGTGCGTCGAGGGGCTCCTCGTCGAGCCGGGCGGACCGGGCGGTCTGGCGCAGCGCGAAGAAGCCCGCGACCACCACGCCGACCAGCACGGCGGTGACCAGGTCGAGGAGGACCGTGGCCAGGGCGGTGACCACGAGCACGACGGCGTCCCCGCGCGTGGAGCGCAGCAGCCCCCGCAGGCTGGAGAACTGGACCATCCGGATCGCGGTGGCGACGAGCACCCCACCGAGCGCCGCGAGCGGGATCTCCCCCACCCAGCGCGAGGCCACCAGCACGACGACGAGCAGGGCCACGGAGTGCACCACGGCCGAGATCCGCGAGGTGGCCCCGGAGCGGACGTTGACCGCTGTGCGCGCGATCGCGGCGGTGGCCGGGATCCCGCCGAAGAGCGGGCTGCCCAGGTTGGCCAGCCCCTGCCCCACGAGCTCCCGGTCCGGGTCGTGCCGCCGCTCCACCGTCATGCCGTCGGCCACCGTCGCCGAGAGCAGGCTCTCCAGCGCGGCCAGGGCGGCCACGGCCAGCGCCGGCAGCAACAGCTGCCCGACGTCCCCCAGCGGCACGGTCGGGAGGCTCGGGAAGGCGATGCTGGAGGGGATCGCACCGATCGGCGCCGCCCCGAGGTCGAGCCAGGAGTTGGCCAGGGTGGCTGCGACGACCGCGACGAGCGACCCGGGGACGCCCGGACGCAGCCGGCCGACGCCCAGGATGAGCCCGACCACGCCCACGGCCAGGAGGAGCGGCACCCACACCGGCTGCGCCACCCAGGCCTGCACCGCCCCGGCCGCCAGGACCAGCACCTTCTCGGCGTGGACCTCCACGCCGAGCACGGAGGGCAGCTGCTGCAGCGCGATGATCACCGCGATGCCGAGGGTGAACCCCTCCACCACCGGGGCCGGGAGGTAGTGGATGAACCGGCCGGCCCCCGACCAACCGAGGGCGAGCAGGATCAGGCCCGCCAGCAGCCCCACCACCAGCACCCCGTCGGGTCCGTGGGTGGCGATGATGGGGATGAGCACCACGGTCATCGCGCCCGTGGGCCCGCTGATCTGGACGTGGCTGCCGCCGAAGACGGCGGCCAGGACGCCGGCGACGATCGCGGTCACCAGGCCGGCCCCGGCCCCCATCCCCGAGCTCACGCCGAAGCCCAGGGCCAGGGGCAGCGCCACCAGCCCGACCATCAGGCCGGAGGTCACGTCGCGCCCGGGACGGATCCCCGGCCCGGTCCAGTCCTCGCGTCGTGGGGACAGCTCGCGGAGGCGCCGGGGAACGCCACGGGCCGCGCCGGCGGCCCAGCGGCGGGGGCTCACGAGGGCGAGCCGGTGGAGGACGCCGGGGTCATCGAGATAGTGCCTTCTTCATATGCCCACTTTAGCAAATGAAGATTCCTTCATCTAACCGGTACGCCGTCGACCTCCCCAGGGGTGCCCGCCGCGCGGCAGGATGGGGGCAGCAGTCCACGGGAAGGAGCACCGTTGATCCTCGTCACCCGCCGCCCACCGTCGGAGAACGTGACCGCCGAGATCGACGCGCGCAGCGACGTACGCCTGTGGCCGGAGGACCGGGTCATGCCGCGCGAGGTGCTGCTCGACCAGGTCCGGGACGCCACGGGGCTGCTGTGCATGCTCACCGACCCCGTCGACCGCGACCTGCTGGAGGCCGCCCCCGACCTCCGGGTGGTGAGCACCCTGTCGGTGGGCTACGACCACGTCGACGTCGAGGCCTGCCGTGAGCGCGGGATCACCGTGGGGCACACCCCCGACGTGCTCACCGACGCCGTCGCCGACTGGGTGCTCACGCTGCTGCTCGCGTCGGCCCGACGCCTGCCCGAGGCGATCGACCACGTGCGAGACCGGCAGTGGCGCAGCTGGGGCCCGACCCTGCTGGTCGGACGCGACCTGCACGACGCCCGGGTGGGCATCGTGGGGCTGGGCCGGGTCGGCCAGGCGGTCGCCCGCCGGTTGCAGGGGTTCGACGTGGACCTGCTCTACCACCAGCGCCGGCGCGACGCCGCCGCCGAGCAGGAGCACGGCGCCCGCTGGGTCCCGCTGGAGGAGCTGCTGGTCGAGTCCGACTTCGTGGTGCTGCTGGCACCGCTGACCCCCGAGACGCACCGGATGATCGGCCCCGACCAGCTCGCCGCGATGCGCCCGACGTCGTACCTGCTCAACGCGGCCCGCGGGCCGCTGGTCGACCACGAGGCCCTGCACGACGCGCTCGCGTCGGGCTCGATCGCCGGGGCCGCCCTCGACGTCACCGACCCGGAGCCGATCCCCGACGACAGCCCGCTGCTGGACCTGGCCAACTGCCTGGTGGTGCCGCACCTGGGCAGCGCCAGCGTCACCGCGCGGGCCCGGATGGCCGAGCTGGCCTGGGCCAACCTCCTCGCCGGGCTGGCCGGCGAGGAGATGCCGGCCCCGGTCGGCTGACTCAGCGCACCGACTTGCCCGCCGAGCGCAGGTTCTCGCAGGCCTCGACCACGCGGGCGGCCATGCCGGCCTCGGCGGCCTTGCCCCAGGCGCGGGGGTCGTACATCTTCTTGTTGCCGACCTCGCCGTCGACCTTGAGCACGCCCTCGTAGTTGTGGAACATGTGGTCGGCGACCGGGCGGGTGAAGGCGTACTGGGTGTCGGTGTCGACGTTCATCTTCAC
>CAZRKV010000065.1:0-12192 GCA_964600305.1 uncultured Nocardioides sp.
GGCGGGGACGGAGCTGTCCCCGGCCCTGGGCATCGGCGCGTTCGCCGAGAAGACCCTCGTCGCCGCCGGGCAGTGCACCAAGGTCGACCCCGAGGCGCGGCCGGCCGCGGTGGGCCTGCTCGGGTGCGGCGTGATGGCCGGCATCGGGGCCGCGATCAACACCGGTGCGGCGACCCGGGGGACGTCGGTCGCCGTCATCGGCTGCGGCGGCGTGGGCGTGGCGGCGGTGGCCGGGGCCGCGCTGGCCGGGGCGAGCCCGATCATCGCGGTGGACGTGGACGACACCAAGCTCGATGCCGCCCGCCGTCTCGGCGCGACCCACGTCCTGGACTCCTCCCGGGTCGACCCGGTCGCGGAGATCGGGCGGATCTGTGCCGGCACCTACCCCGGTGCCGAGGGAGCGGACCTCGTGATCGAGGCCGTGGGGCGTCCCGAGACGTGGAAGCAGGCCTTCTACGCACGCGACCTCGCCGGCGTCCTGGTCCTCGTCGGGGTGCCGACGCCGGAGATGAAGGTCCCGGACCTGCCCCTGCTCGACGTCTTCGGCCGGGGCGGTGCCCTGAAGTCCAGCTGGTACGGCGACTGCCTGCCCAGTCGCGACTTCCCGATGCTGGTGGACCTCTACCAGCAGGGCCGGCTGGACCTGGACGCCTTCGTCACCGAGGAGATCGGTCTCGACGACGTCGAGGCCGCGTTCCACAGCATGCACCGCGGCGAGGTCCTCCGGTCCGTCGTGGTGCTCGAGCCGGAGGGAGCCTGAGCATGGCCGCACGCATCGACCACGCCGTCGTCGCGGGGACGTTCTCGCTGGACGGCGAGACCCACGAGGTGGAGAACAACGTCTGGGTGCTGGGCGACGAGGACGAGTGCCTCGTGGTCGACGCCCCGCACGACGTGGACGCGATCCTGGCCCTGGTGGGGGACCGGCGGCTGCGCGCCATCGTGTGCACCCACGCCCACGACGACCACGTCCGCGTCGCGCCGGAGCTGCGGCGGCGTACCGGGGCCCCCATCCTGCTCCACCCCGACGACCGGCCGGTGTGGGAGCTCACGCACGGCACCGGCGAGGACGGGGAGCTGTGGGACGCCGACCTCACCGACGGCCAGGAGCTCACGATCGCCGGTACGTCGGTCCGGGTGCTGCACACCCCCGGGCACGCGCCCGGCGCGGTGTGCCTCCACGTGCCGGACCTGGGCTGTGTCTTCAGCGGCGACACGCTGTTCTCCGGGGGGCCGGGGGCGACCGGGCGCTCCTTCAGCGACGAGGACCTGATCCGGGAGTCGATCCGGACCCGGCTCTTCGCCCTGCCCGACGAGACGGTGGTGCACACCGGGCACGGCCCGGACACCACCATCGGCGCCGAGGCCGCCGGCCTCGGCCGCTGAGCCGCGGGGCCGCCGGGGGCCACGGCGGCACCGTCCACCGACCCGTCCGTCCGACCTGCGAGGAACCGTGTCCGACCCCGACCGCCTGCTGGTACCGCCCGGGACGCGACTGGTGCACCTCGGTCCGCACAAGACCGGGAGCACCTCCGTGCAGACCGCGGCCCACGCCCGGCGCGACCTGCTGCGCGAGCACGGCGTGCACTACGCCGGCCGGTCGACGCGACCCCGGAAGGCCGTCTGGGCCCTGGGGGTCCCGGGCGGGGGGTACCGGACCAGGCAGGTGTCCGAGGCGCAATGGTGGCGGCTGGTGGAGGAGGTCCGGGCCGCCGGTGAGCAGCGGGTCCTGGTCAGCAACGAGGACCTGGGGCGTGCCGACGCGCAGCAGGCCGCGCGCGTCGTCGACGGCCTCGGAGGTCCCCGGGTGCACGTGGTCGTGGTGGCCCGCCCGATCGTCGGCTACCTGCCCTCCCAGTGGCAGCAGCGGGTCCGCGGTGGCGAGCGTCGCCGGTACGACGACTGGCTGCGCGTCGTGCTCGACCAGGGCCGGGAGACCCGGGAGGGCCGCAACGTCTGGCAGGCGCACGACTTCACCGGCCTGCTGGACCGGTGGGTGGCTCAGGTGGGCCCGGACCGGCTGACGGTGATCGCGAGCGACGACCGTGACCGGGACCTGCTGCCGCGCACCTTCGAGGCGATGCTCGGGCTGCCCCGGCGCAGCCTCGAGGTGGCGGGTACCTCCACCAACACCGGCCTCACGTGGGCCGAGACCGAGCTGGTGCGCGGGATCTTCGACCGGTACGCGCAGCGCGGCTGGCCGGTCGAGCGTCGTCGCGACCTGATCTCGCGCGGCGTGGTGCAGCAGCTGCGGCGGATGCCACGACAGGAGGGGCAGCGCACCACCCCTCCGCTGCCGGACTGGGCGCTGGACCGGGTCCGGGCCCTCTGCGAGCAGCGGGTCGCGGCGATCCGCTCCCACGGGGTCCGTGTCGTGGGCGACCTGGAGGGCCAGCTGGTGCCCGAGGACTACGAGACCGCGTCCACGCTGGCCCCGCCGGACGTGCCCCACGCCGCCGCGGTCGCAGCCGTCGAGGCGCTCCTCGAGCGGGCCCTCGACCCGGCAGGGGAGCCGCCGTCGTGACGGCGCGGAGCGGTTCTCTGCCCACCCGCCTCGCGGCGGCGTGCTGCGCCGTCGTGCTGCTGGCCGTGGGGTGCAGCGGTGACGGCTCGCCGGGGCCGGAGGAGGACACCCCCGCCGACTCCGCCTCGCCGGGGGCCGACACCCCGCAGGGCCCCGGCGGCGAGGGCACCGAGTCCCCCGAGGCAGACCGGCCGTCCGCGGCCGAGCGGCTCGGCCTGGAGCCCGGCTGGGGCCCCTCGGAGGAGGCCCTGGACCGGGCGGCCCGCCGGACCGGGGAGATGTCGGTGCCCGAGCTCGCCGGCCGGGTGATCGTGGCCCGCTACGACGGCACCGAGGCGCCGGTGTCGCTCGTCACCGACCTGGGCCTCGGGGGCGTGATCGTCTTCGCCGACAACGTCACGTCGGCCGACCAGGTCCGGGCCAGCAACCGGCGGCTCCGGCAGGAGGTCGACCGTCCGCTCCTGATCGGCGTGGACCAGGAGGGGGGCATGGTGGCCCGCGTGTCGGCCGGCGTGACGCCCTTCCCGACCTTCATGACGGCCGGCGCCGCGGACCGCCCCGCGCTCACGCGTCGGGCGATGCAGGGCCTGGGTGCCGACCTGGCCGACCTCGGCTTCACGATGGACTTCGCGCCCGTGGCGGACGTGACGACGGGGCCGGACGACCCCACGATCGGGGCCCGCTCCCCGGGGGCGGACCCGACGGAGGTGGCCGAGCACGCGATCGCCGGTGCCGAGGGTCTGCGCGACGTCGGCGTGCTGCCGGTCATCAAGCACTTCCCGGGCCACGGGTCGGTCCCGGCCGACAGCCACGAGGAGCTGCCGGTCCAGCCCCGGCCGCGGTCACGGCTGGCCCGCCGGGACCTCGTCCCCTTCGAGCGGGCGGCCGAGGCCGGAGTGCCGGCGACCATGGTGGGTCACATCGACGTGCGGTCGGTGGACCCGGGGACGCCGTCCTCGCTCTCCCGGCCCCTGGTGACCGGGGTGCTGCGCCGGCAGCTCGGCTTCGAGGGCCTCGTGGTCACCGATGCCCTGGACATGGCGGGCGTCGCGGAGGGCCGCACGAGCGGGGGCACCGCGGTCGACGCCCTGCACGCCGGCGCGGACGTCCTGCTGATGCCGCCGGACCCGCGCGCGGCGCGCGACGGGATCGTGGAGGCGGTCCGGGGCGGGGACCTGCCGCGCCGGCGACTGCGGCAGGCGGCCGCCCGCCAGCTGGCCCTGCTCGACGACCCGGGCGCCGCCCGGGACGCCCCGGACGGGTCCGTCGACAGCGCAGAGGCGTCGGCGACGTTCTCGCGCGGCGGGATCACCGTGGCCCAGGGGCCCTGCGAGGGGCGGCTGGTCGGCGACGCGGTGCGACCCGTGGGTGACGCCGAGGCCGTGGCGGCCTTCCGCGATGCGGCCCGACGGGCCGGCCTCGGCCTCGGGGCCGGCGACACCGTCGCCTTCACCGGGTACGGCGGGGGCCCGGTCAGCGGGGACGTCGCCGTGGCCACGGACGCGCCGTACCCCCTGGGGTCGAGCACCGCCCCGGTCCGCATCGCGACGTACGGCGAGACGCCCGGTGCCATGGACGCGCTCGTCGACGTCCTGCTGGGCGAGGCCCCCGCCCCCGGACGTCTCCCCGTCCCCGTGGACGGCCTCCCGCGACGCGGCTGCTGACCCGCCGGCCGGGCGTCCGGGGACTCCTCAGCGGGCGTCCGTGGACGACCACGGGAGGATCGCCGCTCCGCGGCTCGAGCGGCCGATGGCCATCAGCCCGAGGACCAGCAGCAGCCGGTCCCGTGGGGCGTGCAGGTCGCGGCCGGTGAGCCGCTCGATCTGCTTCATCCGGTAGATCACCGTGTTGCGGTGGCAGTAGAGGGCCTCGGCCGCGTGCGTCGGTGAGGCGTTGTGGCTGATGAGCGACGTCAGGGTCTCCAGCAGCACCTCGGCCTGGTGGCGCGGCTGCGCCAGCAGCGGACCGATCGACTGCTCCACGACGAGGGCGGCGATCTCGGGGCTGCCGGCGAGCAGCACCTCGGGGAGGCGGTCGAGGACGTTCACCACCCGGGTCTCGCCGCGGTCCACGGTCTGGGCCGCCCGGGTGGCGAGCAGGTACGCCGACGCGAACCCGGCGATGCCCTCGGGGGCCTCGGCCACGCCGATCCGCCCCGCGGCGATCGGCTCGAGGAGGGCGACCAGCCCCGGCACGCCCTCGGTCCCCAGCGGCACCAGGCCGAAGTAGCTCTGGCCGCGGACGTGCCACAGGGACGTGATACCGGTGCGTTCCAGCCAGTCCTCTGGACTGGGGAGCGGCTCGCTGAGCGAGGTGTCGAACGGAGCCACGACGCAGGCGAGCGGCTGGTCGGTCCCGACCCCGAGGACGTCACCGGCCTCCTGGGCGAACTCCGGATCCGCGCCCCGACCCTCCACCAGGCCGTCCAGGACGCCCTGCTGCCGCTGCAGGTCCCGCCGCTGCAGCCGGGTGCTCTCCCGGCGGTAGGCCTCGACGAGGACGGCGTTCTGGACGTCCAGGGCGTTCCAGATCCGCTGTCCCGCCTTCAGCAGGACGTGGTCGTCGACGCCGAGATCGGCCTTGCTGCCCTGGTCCAGCAGCGCCTCCCACAGCACCCGGGTGCCGAGGCTGTAGGCGTTGAGCACCAGCTCCATGGGGACGCCCTGACGGGCGCGTCGACGCCCGGTCTCGCGCCAGATGTCGGTGGTCCGCCGGCCGGGGTCCGAGCGGCCCGCCATCGCGAGGATGCCGCTGCGGATGTGGTCACGGGTGCTGAGTCGCACGTCGGAGCGCAGGTCGTGGCCGGCCATGTCGTACCACTCGCGATCCTTCTCGAACAGGGTGAGCGAGATGTCGTCGGCGATCGCGTCCGCGCGGTCGAGGAGGGACGCCCACGCCCGGCGGATCTGGTCCTCCAGGTCGTCGGCGGGTTCCTCCGCGGGGATGTCCCGGGACCCCCGTGGCGTGTGACCTGCGTCATCCATGGGGTCCACATTCACACTCCGCGCACAGTCGAGCAACGCAGGAGAGGACGTCGGTGCGCTTCGCACGACCAAAATCGTGCGCTGCGCCCATATCGGTCCTTGGGCGCAGCGACCAAGGTGGGGCACGTCACAGGGACGCGACCGCGTCTCGTCCGCCGACCCCGGGAGCAAGGTTCGTGAGCACACCGGTCACCGAGGCGTCCACCTCCGGAGCGCACGCTCCGCTCTTCGGCATGTCCGGGGTGGGGGTCAGCTTCGGCGGCATCACCGCCCTCGACGACGTCGGGCTCGAGGTGGCCCCCCACCAGGTGCTCGGGGTCATCGGCCCGAACGGCGCCGGCAAGACGACCCTGTTCAACGTCGTCTGCGGCTTCGTCCGCCCCGACGCCGGTCGGCTCACCTGGCAGGGTCGCGAGCTCACCGGCCTCCGGCCCCGGCACCTCGCCCGGCTCGGGATCGGGCGGACGCTGCAGGGCCTGGGCCTGTTCGACCGGATGCCGGTGCTGGAGAACGTCATGGTCGGCGCCGACCGGCACGCCCGGGCCGGCTTCCTCGCCAGCCTGTTCGCCCTGCCCGGGAGCGGCCGGGAGGAACGGGCGCTGCGGGAGCGGGCGATGGCGGTGCTGGCCGAGCTGGGCGTGGAGCGGTACGCCGCCCATCTCCCCCCGAGCCTTCCCTACGCGATCCGCAAGAAGGTCTCGCTCGCTCGGGCGCTCGTGGGCGAGCCCGAGCTGTTGCTGCTCGACGAACCGGCGTCCGGGTTGGCCCAGGACGAGATGGCCGAGCTCGGGGAGCGGATCCGCGGCCTGTGCAGCCGGATGTCGGTGATGCTCGTGGAGCACCACATGGACCTGGTCATGCAGGTCTGCGACGACATCGTCGTCCTCGACTTCGGCAAGGTCATCGCCCAGGGGGACCCCGACCACATCCGGACCGACCCGGCGGTCCTCGCCGCCTACCTCGGCGACGAGGTGGAGCACCACACGGGCGCCGGGCGCCCGGGGGCGACGGGGGGTCGATGAGCATGCTGGAGGTCGAGGGACTCACCACCACCTACGGCCCGGTCACGGCCCTCCGGGACGTCACGTTCACGGCCCCGGAGGGCCGGATCACCGCGGTGCTGGGCGCGAACGGCGCCGGGAAGACCACGCTGCTGAGGACCCTCTCCGGCCTGATCCGCCCCGCGAGCGGGACGGCACGGCTGGCCGGGACGGACCTGGTGCGCACCGCCGCGGAGGACATGGCGCGCCTGGGCATGTCGCACGTCCCGGAGGGGAGAGGCGTCATCACCGAGCTCACCGTGGAGGAGAACCTGCGACTCGGCGGCCTCGGCCGCCGGGACACCTCGCGACCGGCGGACCTGCAGCGGGTGCTGGACCTCTTCCCGGTCCTGGGGGACCGCAGCAAGGCGACCGCCGACACCCTCTCCGGCGGTGAGCGGCAGATGCTGGTGCTCGGTCGGGCGATGATGGCCGACCCCCGCCTCCTGCTGCTCGACGAACCGTCGCTCGGGCTGGCCCCCCGGGTCGTCACCCAGATCTTCGACCTGCTCAAGTCGCTGGTCGAGACCGGCGGCCTCACCGTGCTCCTGGTCGAGCAGAACGCCCGGAGCGCGCTGTCCATCGCCGACTACGGGGTGGTGCTGAACCTCGGTCGGCTCGTCGTCCACGACGAGGCGTCGGCGCTGGCCGCCGACGACGACCTCCGCCACGCCTACCTCGGCTTCTGAGAGCGACGGGAGACCACGTGCAGCAGTTCCTGACCACCACGTTGACCGGGCTGACGCTCGGCTTCGTCTACGCCGCGTTCGCGCTGGCGCTGGTCCTGATCTGGCGGTCCACCCGGATCGTCAACTTCGCCCAGGCGCCGATGGCGATGATCACCGTCTACGTCGCGCTGGTGATCATCGACGCCGGCTACTCCTACTGGCTCGGCTTCGCCGCGGCCCTCCTCTCCGGCCTCCTGCTCGGCGCGATCACCGAGCGGTTGGTCGTGCGGCCGGTGGAGGGCAAGGCACACATCAACGCGATCATCCTCACGCTCGGCCTGTTCATCGCGCTGCACGCCCTGGCCGCGGTCGTCTTCGGGTCGACGTACCGGTCCTTCCCGGCTCCCTTCGGGCTCCGTGGGTTCCAGGCCGGGGACCTGACCATCGCCCTGAGCGGGTTCGGCATCTTCACGATCGTGTCGGTGCTGGTGGTCATGGCGCTGCTGGTGGCGCTCTTCCGGTTCACCGACCTCGGCCTGCGGATGCGCGCGGCGGCCTTCAACCCCGAGGTCGCGCGGCTGCTGGGCGTGAAGGTCGGGCGGATGCTGACGCTGGGGTGGGCGCTCGCGGCGCTGGTCGGTTCACTCTCGGGCCTGCTGATCGCGGGCGGGAGCCTCGTGCACCCCGGATACATGGACTCGGTGGTGGTGTACGGGTTCGTCGCCGCGGTCCTCGGGGGTCTCGACAGCCCCGCGGGGGCAGTGGTCGGCGGGCTGCTGCTCGGGGTGTCCCTGAGCTTCGTCAGCGGCTACGTCGGTGCGGAGCTGGTGGCCCTCGCCGCCCTCGCCATCCTCATGGTCGTCCTGCTCGTGAAGCCGGGCGGCCTGTTCTCACACGCCACCGAGCGGAGGGTCTGAGATGTCGACGCGCAGCGGGATCCTCGCCCGGGCCACCCGGGCCACCGAGCACACCTTGGTACGCCACCTGGCGCTGGCCGCGATCGGACTGGTGCTGGTCGTCGTGGTCATCGAGAGCTCGAGCGCCTTCCGCCACACGCAGCTGACCGAGATGGCCTACTTCGGCATCGCCGCGGGCGGACTGACCGTGCTCACCGGGATCAACGGCCAGCTCTCGCTCGGCCACGGGGCGCTGATGGCCATCGGCGCCTACACGGCCGCGCTCCTCCTCCAGGGACCCGAACCGGCGGTCCCGGTCGTCGGCGTGCTGGTCGCGGCCACCCTGGTCACGCTGGCGATCGGCGCGGTCATCGGTGTCGCCGCGGCCCGGTTGCACGGCCCCTACATCGCCGGTGCGACCCTGGCGCTCGCCATCGCCGTCCCCGGCATCGCGCTGTACTTCGACGGCACCCTCGGCGGCGAGCAGGGGCTGAACGTCCGGGTCCCGGACGTCCCCGGGTGGTTCGCCGACCTGGTCTTCTTCCTGACCGCCCACGACCTCACCTCCGGCAAGTACGTCGCCTACCTCGGCTGGCTCTCGCTCGTCGTCGCCTTCGTCCTGCTCGCGAACCTCGCGCGCAGCCGGGTCGGCCGCACCTGGCGCGCGGTGCGCGACGACCCGGTGGCGGCCGAGATCGCGGGCATCGACCTCGCTCGCGCGCGGGTGCTCGCCTTCGTCGTCAGTGCCGCCTGCGCCGGGCTGGCCGGTGGGGTGATGGCCCTGGCGGTGCGGCTGACCGCGCCGAGCGGGTTCACCCTCGTGCTGTCGCTCACCCTGATCGCCGCGGTCGTGCTCGGCGGCCTCGGGAGCCTGTTCGGGGCGCTGATCGGCGCCGCGCTCGTCACGTTCCTCCACCCCTGGGTGACCGGGCTCGGCCAGGACGCCGGGCTCAGCGACATCCGCGCCGCCGAGCTGGCACCCCTCGTCTACGGCGTGGTCATGGTGCTGGTGATCCTGCTCGCCCCCGCGGGGATCGTCGGCACGGTCCGGGGGTGGCGACAACGCCGGAGGGCCGCATGACCACCACAGGTTCCGTCGGATCGACAAGGAAGCAGGGCCGAGGATGAAGCACTGGAAGCAGAAGCTGGTCTCGCTGACCGGCATGGTCACGGTCGGCGCGCTCGTCGCCGCGTGCGGCGCCGGGCAGGAGCGCGACGAGGACGGCGGCAGTGGCGGCGGTGCCGAGGAGGTCGGCGTCACCGAGGACACCGTCACCGTCGGTGCGCACTTCCCCCTGACCGGAGTGGCCGCACCCGGCTACAGCGACATCCCCACCGGGGCGCGGGCGTACTTCGACTACGTCAACGCCAACGGCGGGGTGCACGGGCGGGAGATCGAGTACATCGTCCGCGACGACGCCTACGACCCCACCAACACCAGCCAGGTGACCAACGAGCTGGTGCTGCAGGACGAGATCTTCGCCATGGTGGGCGGGTTGGGCACCCCCACCCACAGCGCGGTGGTCGACTTCCTCAACGACGAGGAGATCCCGGACCTGTTCGTGTCCTCGGGCTCGCTGCAGTGGGGCGACGACCCGGAGGCGAAGCCCTGGACCTTCGGCTGGCAGCCCGACTACGAGAGCGAGGGCAAGATCATCGGCCAGTACATCGCCGAGAACATGCCGGACGCGAAGGTGGGCCTGTTCCTGCAGGACGACGACCTCGGGCGCGACGGCGAGCAGGGGGTGCGCCGCTACATCGACGACCAGATCGTGGCCGTCGAGCGCTACACCTCCGGCAACACCGACGTCGCCCCGCAGATCGCGGGGCTGCAGGCGGCCGAGGCCGACCTCGTGCTGGGGTTCAACGTCCCGAACTACACCGCGCTGAGCCAGCTCGCCGCGATGCAGCTGAACTACGACCCCCAGTGGTTCTACAGCTCGATCGGGTCCGACCCCGAGCTGGTCGGTTCCCTGCTCGCCCGGTTCTCCGAGGGGGCGGTGGAGCAGGGGGCCTCCGCCCTCAACGGGGTGCTGACCTCCGAGTACATACCGACCGTCGACGTGCCGGACAACCCGTGGGTCTCGCTGTGGCAGCGGGTCTGGGACGAGCACGGCGGCAAGGGCGACCTCACCAACTACCGGATCTACGGCATGTCCCACGCGTACGCGTTCGTGCAGGCACTCCAGGCGGCGGGCGAGGAGCCCACGCGGGAGGGGATCGTCGCGGCCCTGGAGGAGATCGGCACGGACGTCGAGGGCCCGCAGCTGGCGCCGTTCCGGTACTCCGGGGACAGCCACATGGGGATCTCGGGGGTCCAGCTGGTCGAGCTCCGCGACGGCGCCCCGGAGGAGCTGACCCCGGTGCTGGTCACCGACATCGGCGACGCGCCGATCGAGGAGGACACCTCCGGCCAGGCCGACGACGCACCCCCGGAGGACGGCCTGCCGTCGGTGGAGCCGGTGGACTGACCCCGGGTCAGGGCCCGGGTCAGGACTCGGATCAGAGGGGGTCCACGAGCAACGCCGTACCGTGGCCGTCGACCCGGGTGAGCACCAGGGTGGCTGCGGCGTCGCCGCGCAGGTCGAGGCGGCGCCGCAGCTGCTCGGGGGTGACGTCCACGCCGCGCTTCTTGATGGTGAGCCGCCCGATGCCGCGCTCGCGCAGCGCCGCCCGGAGGGCCTTCTCGCGGTACGGGAGCTGCTCGCGGATCCGGTAGCCGCGGGCGAAGGGGGTCCGGAAGGCCGAGTCGCCGGTCACGTAGGCGATGTGCCCGTCGAGCAGGCCCCCATCGACCCCGGCGGCCACGGCGGTCACCAGCCCGGCCCGCACCACCGCCCCGTCGGGCTCGTAGAGGAAGGCGCCGACCCCACGCACCGGTCGCTCGTCCGGGGCGTAGGGGTCGTCCTCCTCGGTGAGCGTGGCCAGGCCCCCGTCGCCGAGCACCGTCGCCCGCCGCCGCGCCGTGGCGAGGTACGACGACCACAGGGCCGCCTCCTTCACCTCGCCGTGGTCGGAGACCCACTCGGCCTCGACGCCCTCGGGCACCAGGTCGTGCGGGAGGCCGGGGGCGACCTTGACCACGGCGGGACGCTCCAGCAGCGAGCGGACGAAGGACCAGGGGGGCGTCCAGCCGCGGGTGTCGAGGACGCGGCCCCGGTCGTCGCGCCGGGCCGGGTCGGCGAAGGCGATCGTGAACGGGGTGAGGTCCAGGTCGGTCGCGTCGGCCTGCTGCACGGCCCCGGGCAGCCCCAGGGCGTCCAGGTTGGCCCGTGCCACCTCGACCCGCACCGGGTCGGTGTCGACCGCGGCGACGGTGAGCCCGGCGCCGGCGAGCGCGACCAGGTCACCGCCGATCCCGCACCCCAGGTCGATGACGGAGGCGGGCTCGGCCAGGGCGACCCGGGCGGCCCGGTGCCGGGCGACCGGCAGGCGGGTGGCCTGCTCCAGGCCGTCGGGGGTGAAGTACATCCGGTCGGCCAGGCCGGGGAACTTGTCCGCTGCCCGGGCCCGCAGCTCGGCCTGGGTGAGGGCCGCGGCGGCGCGGCCGGGCGCGCCCGACGCGTGCCGCCGGACGGCCTCGGCGGCCCGCACCGGGTCACCCCCGGACTCGGCCCGGGCGCGGGAGGCCAGCTCCAGCAGCTGCTGGCCGGCGTCGGTGAGCAGCCACCGGAAGTCCTCGAGGTCCACCACGCCATCCTGCCAACCGCGCCCACGGCGCGGTCGCGCGCCGGGCTTCTCTGGCACTCGCTCGGGGGGAGTGCTAACGTCTGCATTGGCACTCTCGCCCTGAGGGTGCCAGCGCTTGCGACGGCGTACGACACCCGCGACGGCGTGCGTCCTGGCAGGCGGCGAACCTTGCGGGAGCATCCCGCTCCTACCCGTTCAGGCACACATGCAGAAAGCGGAGGTCGACATCGTGTCGGTCAACATCAAGCCCCTCGAGGACCGCATCGTGGTCCAGACCCTCGAGGCCGAGGAGACCACGGCGTCCGGTCTGGTCATCCCCGACACCGCCCAGGAGAAGCCGCAGGAGGGCGAGGTCATCGCCGTCGGCCCCGGCCGCTGCAACGACGACGG
>CAZRKV010000066.1:0-11963 GCA_964600305.1 uncultured Nocardioides sp.
CGAGCGGATCCACCGGTCGAACCTGATCGGCATGGGCGTGCTCCCGCTGGAGTTCCCGGAGGGCGAGAGCGCAGAGTCCCTGGGCCTGACCGGTGAGGAGACGTTCACCATCACCGGGGTCACCGCCCTCAACGACGGCGAGGTCCCCAGCACGGTGAAGGTCACCGCCGGCGACGTGGAGTTCGACGCCCGGGTGCGCATCGACACCCCCGGTGAGGCGAACTACTACCGCCACGGCGGGATCATGCAGTACGTCCTGCGGAGCCTGCGCCGGGGCTGACCAGCGGGGTCAGCCCCGGCTCGGGCCGGGGCTGGCCTGCCGGGTCACTTCACCTCCGAGCGCACCACCCGCCAGAGGCCGAACGCCAGCGGGAGCACCAGCCAGGCCGTTCCGGTGACCGCCAGCTGGGTCCAGTCGGTGCCCGTCATGTCGACGTCGTAGAGCTTGGTCTGGTTGAGCTGGAAGTCGACCCACGGCTGGATGTCGACGAACCAGTCCTGCATCGCGGCGAGGGTGGCGGAGATCGTCGGCAGCACCAGGGAGTAGACGAAGTAGCCGACGATGGCGGCGGCCGAGCTGCGGAACAGCACCCCGAGGGTGAAGCCCACCAGCATCCCGAGCACGCTGGCCAGCATGATCCGGGCGACCTCGACGAGGGTGACGCCCCAGGTGGTGTCGACCCCGGCGACGGTGCTGCCGACCAGGTTCCCGAGCGCCCCGACGCCCAGCGCCACCACCATGCCGGCGACGCCGATGCCCACGGTGACGGCCAGCTTGGCCCAGATCACCCGCCCCCGGTGTGGCACCAGGGTGAAGGTGGTGAGGCCGGTGCGCTGGCTCCACTCGCTGGTGACGCCCAGGATCGCGATCATCGGCAGGATGATCGACATCGGCATCCCGATGGCCGAGGCGTAGGTGCCGTAGTTCTGCATGCTCTCGGGGGCCCACAGGATGGCCGCACCCGTGGCCAGCACCGACAGCACCACGATGCTGGCGAGCAACCAGGAACCGGACCGGGTGTCGAACGCCTTGCGCAGCTCGACACCCACCACGGTGGGGAACGGGATCGGGGGAGTCGCGCTGCGGGGCGCCGGGGTGGCGGCGCGGGGAGTGGTCGGGGTGAGCGTGGTGGTCATGCTGCCGTTCCTTCACGTGCGGTCTGGGCGGTCAGGTCGAGGAACATCTGCTCGAGCCCGGCGCCGTCGGCGGCGCGGAGCTCGATCAGCGGGATGTGCGCGGAGAGGGCGACGAGGCCGGCCTGCTCCGGAGTCGTGTCGGTGCGCAGCGCGGTGGGGTCGTCGTCGGAGACGGTGCGAACGGCGTGCCCGGCCGCCGCCAGGGCCCGCTGCAGCTGGGCGGGCCGGGTGGTGCGCACCAGGGTGCCGGCGCCGGCGAGCAGCTCCGCCTTGGTCCCGCGGGTGACGATGCGGCCCTGTCCGATCAGGACCAGGTCGTCGGCGATGACCTCGATCTCGTGGAGCAGGTGCGAGGAGAGCAGCACCGTGCCTCCCCGGTCGGCGAAGTCGCGCAGCA
This sequence comes from uncultured Nocardioides sp., assembly GCA_964600305.1. GTDB lineage: Bacteria > Actinomycetota > Actinomycetes > Propionibacteriales > Nocardioidaceae > Nocardioides. Next base: position 1,535 of record CAZRKV010000066.1, read on the forward strand.
GGTCCCGCATCCAGCGGATGCCGGCCGGGTCGAGCCCGTTGGCGGGCTCGTCGAGGATCAGGACCTGCGGGTCGCCGAGCAGGGCCGTCGCGATGCCGAGCCGCTGGCGCATGCCGAGCGAGTAGTTCCGGACGCGTCGACCTGCCTCCTCCCCGGTGAGGCCGACCAGCTCGAGCATCTCCTCGACCCGGGCGGGGGAGACCCGCATCGTGCGCTGGGCGATCGTGAGGATCTCCCGCCCGGTCCTCCCGGCGTGCTGGGCCGAGGCGTCCAGCAGCACGCCCACCTCGCGCCCCGGGTTGGGGAGGTCGGCGAAGCGGGCACCGTCGATCGTGGCGCTGCCGCTGGTCGGCTGGGTGAGCCCGACCATGATGCGCAGGGTCGTGGACTTGCCGGCCCCGTTGGGGCCCAGGAAGCCGGTGACGCGGCCGGGTCGGGCGCAGAACGTGACCTGGTCGACGGCGGTGAAGGTGCCGTAGGTCCGGGTGAGGTCGGTGACTTCGATCATGGGTGGAGCCTCGCTCGCCCGCGGGGCCGTGCGCATCGGGGACAACGCTGGTCCGCGACCGGATCCGACCCTGAGGTGTCCTCAGGGATGTCCCTGCCGCGGAGGCCACCTCCCGGGGCTCGCCTAGGCTGGCTCCATGATCGTGGCCTTCAGCATCAGCCCGTCCGCCTCGGACCCCGACGGCTCGGTGTCCGAGGCGGTCGCGGCCGCCATCCGGGTGGTCCGGGAGTCGGGCCTGCCCTGCGAGACGAACGCGATGTTCACCAACATCGAGGGGGACTGGGACGAGGTGATGGCCGTGGTCAAGCAGGCCGTCGACGTCGTCGCCCAGGCCTCCCCGCGCGTCGCGCTGGTGCTGAAGGCCGACATCCGGGCCGGGTACACCGGCCAGCTCACGGCCAAGGTCGAGCGCATCGAGCAGGCCCTGGAGCGCGGGGAGTGACCCGGCCGTGAACCGGCCGGGGCGGCGCCCGCTCGTGGTCGGGGTCGCCGTCGTCGTCGGGTGCCTCGTGGTCGTGGCGGCGGTCGCCGTACCGGCGTGGGTCGGGACCCGGGTGGGCCACCAGCTGGGGGCGCACGTCGGGGCCGGCCCGAGGGACCTCAGCGCGGTGGTCTCCAGCGATCCGGGGCGCGACCACACGACCGGCGGCGTCGACTACCCGGACCCACCGGCCGGCGGGCCGCACCATCCCGTGTTCCTCGACTGCGGCGTGTACGCCGAGCCGGTGCCCGCCGAGCTGGCGGTGCACAGCCTCGAGCACGGGACCGTCTGGATCACCCACGACCCGGAGCTCTCCCCCGCGGACCGCGAGCGGCTGGCCGGACAGCTCCCCGACCGCGGGATCATGTCGCCGTACGACGGCCTGCCCGCCCCGGTGGTGGTCTCGGCCTGGGGCCGCCAGCTCCACCTCGACGGCCCCGACGACCCACGCCTGGAGCTGTTCGTCGAGGCCTACGGCGACGGCCACACCGCCCCGGAGCCCTGGGCGACCTGCCACGGCGGGGCCGACCTCGACCAGGCCCGTCGGCTGCTCGGCGGGGAGTCCGCCTGAGGGCGGGGACGCGACGACGTCTGGCAGGCTCTGCGGCATGCACAGCGAGACGAGGAGCCACGACACCGGCGGCGACGAGGTGGTCGTCGACCTCACCCGCGAGGCGTCCGCCTTCGTGGCGGGGCGTGGGGACGGGTTGCTGCACGTGTTCGTGCCCCACGCCACCGCCGGCATCGCGATCATCGAGACCGGGGCGGGCAGCGACGACGACCTGCTCGCCGCGCTGGGTGACCTGCTCCCGGCCGACGACCGGTGGCGCCACCGGCACGGCAGCCCGGGCCACGGTCGGTCCCACGTGATGCCCGCCCTGGTCCCGCCGTACGCGACCGTCCCGGTGCTGGGCGGGACCCTGCAGCTCGGCACCTGGCAGAGCATCTGCCTGGTCGACCTCAACGTCGACAACGCCCGGCGCGAGGTCCGCTACTCCTTCCTCGCCGGGTGACCTCCGCGGCGGCCCGCTGACCGACCGGGTGAGAGGATCTCAGCGATGAGGCACACGGAGTTCTGGGCGCGGATGGAGGAGGCCCTCGGGAGCGCGTTCGCGCGCCACTGGGCGCAGACGCACGTCATGACCGAGCTCGGCGGGCGCACGGCGACGGAGGCGCTGGAGGCCGGCGTACCTCCCAAGCAGGTGTGGGCCACCGTCTGGCGCACCCTCGAGCTCCCGGTGAGCCTGAAGTGAGCGGGCGGCTGCTCACCGGCGAGGAGGGCCCCGGGTCGCTCGGCGTGCCGGCCGGCGTCGTCTCCTCGGCCCAGCGACGCACGGTCCGCACCCTCGTCGCCTCCCAGGCGATCGGGGCGATGGGCATCACGATCGGGATCGCGACGGCCTCCCTGCTGGCCAAGGACATCTCCGGCTCCGAGGAGCAGGCCGGTCTCGCCCAGACCTTCCAGGTGCTCGGGTCCGCGCTGGCGGCGTTCCTCCTGGCCCGGCTGATGGGCCTGCGCGGGCGACGCTTCGGACTGGTCACCGGTCTGCTGCTCGGTTCCGCGGGGGCGGCGCTGTGCGTCGTCGCGGGAGCGGTGGAGTCGATGCCGCTGCTGTTGTTCGGCGCCATGCTGCTGGGGTCGACCACCGCCGCCAACAACGCCGCCCGGTACGCCGCCACCGACCTCGCCGAGCCCTCCCGCCGCGCCCGGTCCCTGTCCATGGTGGTGTGGGCGACCACCATCGGGGCGGTCCTCGGGCCGAACCTCACCGGCCTCTCGGCCCGGGTGGCCGAACGGCTCGACGTCCCCGAGCTGACCGGCCCCTTCGTGATCGGCAGCGCGGCCATGCTGGTCGCCTCGCTGGTGCTGTGGCTGCGCCTGCGTCCGGACCCCCTGCTGCTGGCGCGGCAGGCGGCCGGCCTGGCCGCCCGCCCCGCCAGCGGCACCTCGTGGTCCCGCGCCGTGGAGGTCGTGCGCCGCGAGCCCGCCGTCCTCGCGGCGGTGGCGGGCCTGGCGCTGGCGCACGCCGTGATGATCAGCGTGATGGTGATGACCCCGCTGCACATGGAGCACGGTGGGGCCGAGCTGCGCGTGATCGGCATGGTGATCAGCGTCCACGTGCTCGGCATGTTCGCCTTCGCCCCGGTGGTCGGCCTGGCCGCCGACCGGTGGGGGCGGCCGGTCCTGATGATGGTCGGTGCGGTGCTGCTGCTGGTCTCGCTGGCCCTGGGCGGCACGTCCCCGGCGGGCTCGTCCTGGCAGATCTTCGCCGGGCTCTTCCTGCTCGGCCTGGGGTGGTCGGCGACCACCGTGGCTGCCTCGACGCTGGTCTCCGAGCTGACCCCGATCGACGCGCGGACCGACGTCCAGGGCGCCGCCGACCTGGTCATGGGGCTCACCGCCGCCGCCGGGGGCGGGATCGCGGGCGTGGTCGTCGGGGCCTTCGGGTACCCGGTGCTGAACGCCGGGTCGGCGGCCCTGGCGGTCGGCGTCGCCGTGGCGGCCGTGGTCGCGGCACGACGCGCCGCCGCGAACCCGCCCGGCAGCGCCCCGGCGACCGGGGATGCCACAGTGGGCACGTGAGCACCCAGCAGACCGCCGACGTCGCCGTGATCGGCGGCAGCGGCTTCTACGAGTTCCTCGACGACCCCCACACGCTGTCCGTGACGACGCCGTACGGCGAGCCCTCGGCGGCGCTCGCCCTCGGCACCGTGTCCGGGCGGCGGGTGGCCTTCCTGCCCCGCCACGGGGCCGGGCACCGTTTCCCGGCGCACCGGATCAACTACCGCGCGAACCTCTGGGCCCTGCGCTCGGTCGGGGTGCGGCAGGTGCTGGCGCCCTGCGCCGTGGGCGGCCTGCGCCCGGACGAGGTCGCCGCCGGGGACGTGGTGGTCCCGGACCAGCTGGTCGACCGCACCCACGGACGGGAGCAGACCTTCGTCGAGTCCGGAGCGGTGCACGTGCCGTTCGCGGACCCCTACTGCGCCCGGCTCTCCGCGGCCGTGGCCGGTGCGGACCCGGAGGTCCGGCACGGCGGCGCCATGGTGGTGGTCCAGGGGCCGCGCTTCTCCACGCGGGCCGAGTCGCAGCACTACGCCGCCCAGGGGTGGAGCCTCATCAACATGACCGGTCACCCCGAGGCCGTCCTCGCCCGTGAGCTGCAGATGTGCTACGCCAACATCGCGCTGGTCACCGACATGGACGCCGGCGTGCAGGCCGGCGAGGGCGTGGGCCAGGCCGAGGTGTTCGCGATGTTCGGCCGCAACATCGAGCGGATCAAGGACCTGCTGGGGACGGTGGTCGCCGACCTCCCCGACCCCGACGGGTGCTCCTGCGCGACGTGGGCCGACGACCTCGAGCTGACCTACGAGGTGCCGTGAGGGTGCTGCTGACCGGCGCGGCCGGCTTCATCGGCAGCGCCGTCCGCCGGGACCTCCTCGCGGCCGGCCACGACGTCGTGGGGGTCGACGTGATGCTGCCGGCCGCGCACGGGGCGCGCTCGGCGCCCGAGGGCGTGCACCGGCTCGACGTCCGGGACGCCGAGGCGTGGGCGGACCTGATCCGGGGCGCCGACGTGGTCTGCCACCAGGCCGCCCAGGTCGGCGCGGGCGTGCGGGTCGCCGACCTGCCCCACTACGCCGCCCACAACGACCTGGGGACCGCCGCCCTGCTCGCCGCGATGCACGAGGCCGGGGTCGGCGACCTGGTCCTGGCCAGCTCGATGGTCGTGTACGGCGAGGGGCGCTACGCCTGCCCGGCCCACGGACCGGTGACCCCGCCGCCCCGTCCCCTCGCGGCCCTCGAGGCGGGGGAGTTCGACCACGCCTGCCCGGAGTGCGGGGGTGCCCTGGAGTGGCGCCTGGTCGACGAGGACGCGGGCCTCGACCCCCGCAGCTCCTACGCCGCGAGCAAGGTCGCCCAGGAGCACTACGCCGCCGCGTGGGCCCGGCAGGCCGGGGGCTCGGTCGTCGCGCTGCGCTACCACAACGTCTACGGACCCGGCATGCCGCGGGACACGCCGTACTCGGGGGTGGCGGCCATGTTCCGCTCCGCGCTCGAGCGGGGCGAACCGCCCACCGTCTTCGAGGACGGTGCGCAGATGCGCGACTTCGTGCACGTCGACGACGTGGCGGCCGCCAACCTCCGGGCGATCGAGGCCGTCGCCGGGACCGCGGCCGGGAGGACGCGGGCCCACAACATCTGCTCGGGGCACCCGGTGTCCATCCGCGAGGTCGCCGAGCTGGTGGCCGCGGGCACCGGCACCGACCTCGCCCCCCGGATCACCGGCGGCTTCCGCACCGGCGACGTGCGCCACGTCGTGGCCTCGCCGGAGCGGGCGGCCGCCGAGCTCGGCTTCCGGGCGCGGGTGGCGCCGGGGGAGGGGCTGCGGTCCTTCGCCACCGCGCCGCTGCGCGACTGAGCACCGCGCCGCTGCGCGACTGGTCACCAGCTGGTGTAGAGCAGGTGCGGCAGGGCCAGGGCCACCCCCACCTGCAGCACCAGGCCCCGGCGGCGCCACCGCTGGGGGAGCAGCGCCACCGACAGCAGCAGCCACGGCACGAACGGCAGCCAGATCCGTTCCACCTCCGCCCTGCTCATCTGCGAGGCCACCGCCACCGAGATGGTGAGCACGGCGGCCCCGCTGAGCCAGTGGACGACCCGCTGCCCGCCCTCCTGCGGCGACCGCAGGGTGGTGGCCACCCGTCCCAGTCCGGCACCGAGGAACGGGCCCGCGCTCAGGAGCAGTGCGGCCGGCGCCGCCCAGGTCCAGTACGCCGCGGGGCGCTCGGAGGCGAGGCCGTCCCAGTAGCGCTCCCGCAGCACGGGATAGGCCTCCCAGAGGTGGAAGCCGGCGGCGGCGAAGGCCAGGACGACCAGGCAGGCGGCCGCGGCGGCCACCGGCAGCGGGCGCCAGGAGCGGGCCACCGCCAGTACCGCGACCGCGATCGTGCCCAGCAGCGGCAGGCCGTAGGACATCAGGACGCAGTAGCCGAGCAGCAGGCCGGCCAGCGTCGACCAGGCGATCGTGCCCGGCCACCGCTCACGGGTCGCGGCCACGGCGAGCGCCGCCAACCCCCACGCCGCGACGGCCGCGAAGACCGCGTCGGCCGAGACCGCCATGTAGACCGCGGCCGGCCCGAGCACCAGGAACGGCGCCGCCCGGCGCGCCATCGCCTCCGCGCCGAGGCGGCGTACCGTCGCGAGGACCGCGGGCGCCGTCGTCGCCGCGACGAGCACGACCACCAGCGCGGCGGCCAGGTCGCCGCCGAGGCCGAGCCGGTCGAGGACCACGAACACCAGCAGCGCCCCGGGCGGGTGCCCGGCGACGTGGGTCACCCAGTTGTCCTCGGCGGCGTAGGGGATCCGGGAGACGAACTCGGAGAGCATCGTGGGTACGTCGTCCACCGCCCGCGCGGTCTCGAGGTACTCGTAGGGGTTGCCCAGCACCCGGGTCAGGCCGGAGGGCCCGTCGACGAGGGCGAGGGCGAACAGCCACGCGAGCCCGACGAGGTAGGTCACCACCAGCAGGCGGCGCCACGGGAGCGTGCGGGCGAGGCCGTCGGCGTACCGCCAGCCCAGGACGGCCAGCACCACCGCCGGGAGGGTGCCCACCCCGACGCCCGGTGACCACTTCGAGTGCAGTGGCGGGACAGGGTTGCCGCTCATGTCCTGGTGGGTGTGGACGTTCCAGTCCCACAGCGTCGGCACCACCACCGCGGCCGCGACCAGCAGCAGGGCGACGACCAGGCCGGGGGCGGCTCCCCGGGCCCGCTCCCGGGGCCCGGCCTCGGGGTCCGGCGGGGCGAGGGTGGGCATGGCGCCCCATCGTACGGACCGGCCCGGGACACGCCGACGCCCGAACGGCGCGAGGTTTCGCTTGTCACGATCAGGTAACAACGACGGTGTGACCGACTGTGACCTGATCCTGCCGTGTCGCGACGAGGCGCCCGCGCTGCGGGCTCTGCTCCCGCGGGTCCCCGAGGCGTTCTCGGTGGTGGTCGTGGACAACGGGTCACGCGACGACACCGCCGAGGTGGGGCGCGTCCACGGGGCCCGGGTGGTCACCGAGGACCGTCCCGGCTACGGGGCCGCGGTCCACGCCGGGCTGCTCGCCGCCACCGCCGAGCACGTGGCGTTCATGGACGGGGACGGCTCCTTCGACCCCGAGGACGTGCTGCCGCTGCTGGAGCTGGTCGTCGCCGGGGAGGCCGACCTGGCACTCGGCCGACGCCGCCCGGTACGCCGCGGCGTGTGGCCCTGGCACGCCCGCCTGGGCAACGCCGCGGTGGTGCGCCTGCTGCGCCACCGGATCGACCTGGCGGTGCGCGACATCGCGCCCCTGCGGGTGTGCCGGCGGAAGGACCTGCTGGCACTCGGCGTGCAGGACCGGCGGTTCGGCTACCCGGTCGAGCTGCTGCAGCGGGCCACGGCCGCCGGCTGGCGGATCGTGGAGCGGGACGTGGCCTACCACCCCCGCGCGGTCGGCACCCGCTCCAAGGTCTCCGGCTCCGTCCGGGGCACGGTCCGGACCGCCCGCGACTTCCGGCGGGTGCTCCGGTGACGGCCAGGGCACTGGTGGTCGCCAAGTCGCCGGTCCCCGGCCGGGCCAAGACCCGACTGGCCGCCGCCGTCGGCCCGGACGCGGCCGCGCGCCTGGCCGCCGCGGCCCTCCTGGACACCCTCGACGCCTGCACCGGCGCCTACGGCCCCGACCGGTGCCACCTCGCGCTCGCCGGCGACCTGGCCGACTCGCCGTACGCCGAGGAGGTCGACGCCGCCGCGGACGGGTGGCACGTCTTCGCCCAGCGGGGGGAGGGGTTCGCCGAGCGGCTCGTGGCGGCGCACGCCGACGCGCGCGAGCACCTCGAGGAGGGCAACGACGCGCTGGTCGTCCAGGTCGGCATGGACACCCCGCAGCTGACGCCCGACCTGCTCCACGAGGTGGCCGCGGGGGCGGACGGCCACGACGCGGTCCTGGGGCCCGCCGAGGACGGTGGGTGGTGGGTGCTGGCGCTCCGCGACCCCACCGCCGCGGAGGTGCTGGAAGGGGTGCCGATGTCGCGCCCGGACACGGGGCGGCGCACCCGGGCCGCGTTGTCCGCCCGTGGCCTGCGGGTCGGGGAGGCACGCGTCCTGCGGGACGTGGACACCGTGGCCGACGCCGCGACGGTCGCCCGGGACACACCCGGCACCCGCTTCGCACGCACCTGGCGGCACTACGACGACCGGGAGCGGACATGACCACGGCTCGGGCCGGCTCGGGCGACGCCCTGGCCGATGCCTCCTTCTCCGAGGTGTTCGCCGACGCGCTCACCGGGGATCCGTGCGTCCTGCGCGCGGCCGACGGCACGGGCGTGCCGTTGCCGGTCGAGAACTGGCACCAGTCCGCCGACGGGACCGACCTGCGGATGGTCGAGCGGTGCGAGGGGCCCACCCTCGACGTCGGCTGTGGCCCGGGCCGGATGTGCGAGGCGCTGCTCGCCCGCGGGGGGCACGCGCTCGGGCTCGACGTCGTGCCCGAGGCGGTGCAGCTCGCGCGCGAGCGCGGCGCCGCGGCGCTCGTCGCCGACGTGTTCGCCCCGGTCCCGGCCGACGGGATGTGGGAGACCGCCCTGCTGGCCGACGGGAACCTCGGCATCGGTGGTGACCCGGTGGCGTTGCTGCGCCGGTTGGTCGGGCTGCTGGAGCCGGGGGGACGCGTCGTGGCGGAGGTGGAGCCGGAGTTCTCGCGGATCACGAGCTTCTGGGCCCGGATCGAGACCGCGCACCACCGCAGTCGGCCCTTCCGGTGGGCGGTGGTGGGCGCCGACGCCGCCCCCTCGCTGGCGCGGACGGCCGGCCTCGAGGTGGTGGAGCAGCACGCCGAGGCGGGGCGGTCGTTCGTGGTGCTGGCTGCACGGGGGTGAGGACGCGTGCGCCGGGGCCTGCCGACCCAGGAGGACCTCGGGTCACACCTGCGTGCCCCGGCGGTGTCCAGCCGGGTCGGGCTCTGGCTGGGGATCTGCTTCGCCGTGGCCTTCCTGACCGGCCTGGTCAGCCACTGGGGGCAGCTCCCCGATCCCGTGATCGGGTTCCCGGCCCGACCCCGGTGGGGGTACCGGGTGACGCAGGGCCTGCACGTCACGGCCGGGACCGCTGCCGTGCCGCTGCTGCTCGTGAAGCTGTGGAGCGTCTACCACCGGCTGCTCGCCCGCCCGCCGCGGGCCGGGTGGGCCCTGGTCCGGCACCTGGCCGAACGGGCCTCGATCCTGGCGCTCGTCGCCGGGGCCGTCTTCCAGCTGGTGACGGGGCTCGCGAACGCGACCCAGTGGTACCCGTGGGCGTTCTCCTTCCGCAGCACCCACTACGCGGTCGCCTGGCTCGTCGCGGGCGCGCTGCTCCTGCACGTGGCCGTCCAGCTGCCGACGGTGCGGGCCGCCCTCGGTCGCGGTGTGGACGTGGATCCGCGGGACGCTCCGGGTCGCCGACCGCCCGCGGGGCTGTCCCGACGCGGCCTGTTGCGCAGCACCTGGCTGGGGTCGGAGGCAGCCGTGCTGCTGACGGCCGGCGGGTCGGTGCCGTGGCTGCGGGAGGTGTCGGTCTTCGCCGTCACCACCGGTGAGGGGCCCGGCGGCGTACCGGTCAACACCACGGCCCGGGAGGCGCAGGTCGTGGCCCCGGCGCTGGCGACCGGCTTCCGGCTGGTGGTGAGCCACGGCGACCGCGAGGTGTCCCTGACCCGCGAGGAGCTGCTGGCCCTGCCCCAGGACGAGGTCGAGCTGCCGATCGCCTGCGTGGAGGGATGGAGCGCGAGCGGCCGCTGGAGCGGGGTGCGGCTGCGGCGGCTGCTGGACCACGTGGGGGCGCCCCCGGGCCGGTCCCTGCGGGTGGACTCGCTGCAGGAGCGGGGCCCGTTCCGCAGCACGGTCCTCCCCGCCCACTTCGCCGACGACGAGCTGACCCTGCTGGCGCTGGGACTGGCGGGGGAGCCGCTGGCGCTCGACCACGGGTACCCCTGCCGGCTGATCGCGCCCAACCGACCCGGGGTCCTCCAGACCAAGTGGGTCTCCCGGATCGAGGTGCGATGACGGTGCGCCTCCTGCTCGGGGCCTCGGGCGTCGCCGTCGCGGCGTACGGCGGTGTGCTGCTGTGGGGCCTGGGGCGATCGGACCTGCGGGAGGTGGTGGTGTGGCTGGGGGCGGGCGTGCTGGTGCACGACCTGCTGCTGGTCCCCCTGGTGGCGGTGCTCCTGCTGCTCGCGCGGCGCCTCCTCCCGCAGACCCTGTGGGGGCCGCTGGCCGGGGGACTGGTGGTGCTGGGGTCGTTGACGTTGCTCGCGGTGCCGGTGCTCGGCCGGTTCGGCGCCTCCCCGGACAACCCGACCCTGCTGGACCGGCCCTACCTCGCGGGGTGGGTCGGCGTGGCCGGGATGGTGGCGCTCGGGGTGGTGGCGGCGTGG
>CAZRKV010000067.1:0-11952 GCA_964600305.1 uncultured Nocardioides sp.
GGTGTGCGACCCGAAGCCGTGCATGTGGCGGTAGCTCTTCGGGATGCCCCGGTCGCCCATGATGTAGGTGACCTGGTGCAGGGACTCGGGGAGGTTGGTCCAGAAGTCCCAGTTGTTCTCGGGGTCACGCAGGTTGGTGCGCGGGTCGCGCTTGACGGCGCGGTTCAGGTCCGGGAAGAGCAGCGGGTCGCGGAAGAAGAAGACCGGGGTGTTGTTGCCGACGAGGTCCCAGTTGCCCTCACCGGTGTAGAACTTCAGCGCGAAGCCGCGGATGTCGCGCTCGGCATCGGCCGCACCGCGCTCGCCCGCGACCGTGGAGAATCGGGCGAACATCTCGGTCTGCTTGCCGACCTCGGAGAAGATGTCCGCCGAGGTGTACTTCGTGATGTCGTTGGTGACGGTGAAGGTGCCGTAGGCGCCCGAGCCCTTGGCGTGCATCCGGCGCTCGGGGATGACCTCGCGGTCGAAGTGGGCCAGCTTCTCCAGGAACCACACGTCCTGGAGCAGCATCGGCCCGCGGGGACCCGCCGTGACGCTGTTCTGGTTGTCGACGACGGGGGCTCCGGCGACCGTGGTCGCCGGCTTGGGGTTCTCCTCAGTCATGTTCTCTCCTGGTGGGATGCACTGGGGGATGGTGTCGGAGCCACCTTCCCATCTTTTCTGGAACAGTTCAAAGGAAGGTGTGGCGGCGCGTGTCGCCCACCCGCTCCCCCGCAACCACGCCCGCGCTCCGGTGCTAGCGTCCGGCCGTGACCCCGAGCGCCGCGCCCCTGACCCGGGCGACCGCACTCGTGATGGTGTTCGTGAGCCTGGCGTGGGGCAGCTCGTTCCTCCTCATCAAGGAGGCGCTGGCCGTGACCGACCCGTTCGGGATCGCCCTCAGCCGGGTCGCCCTGGGTGCGGTCGTGCTCGGCTTCCTCCCCGGCGCCCGGCGTCGTGTCGGCCGCGGGGCCTGGCCCTGGATCGTGGCCCTGGCCCTCGTCTGGATGGCGATCCCGCTGACCCTGTTCGCGGTGGCCGAGCAGGAGATCAGCTCGGCCACCGCCGGGATGATCAACGGCTCGGTCCCCATCTTCACGGCCATCGTGGCCAGCCTGCTCGCCCGGGCGCTGCCCGGGCGGGTCCGGCTGGCGGGCCTGGCCCTGGGGCTCCTCGGCATCCTGGCCATCGGTGTGCCGGGCGCGCGGACCAGCCCCGACGCACCCCTCGCGGTCCTGCTCGTGGTCGGGGCGGTGACCCTCTACGGGGTCGCCTTCAACATCACCGGGTGGCTGCAGCGACGGCACGGTTCCCTGCCGGTGATCTTCCGGTCGATGGCGGTGGCCGCCGTGGTGCTCGCCCCGGCAGGGCTCCCCGACCTCCTCGCCGCCTCGCCGGCCCCGCGCGGGGTCCTGAGCATGCTGTTGCTCGGCTTCGTCAGCACCGGCGCCGCCTTCGCCCTCTTCACCTGGCTGGCCGGCACCCTGGACGCGACCCGCGCCTCCGTGGTGACCTACGCGGTGCCCGTCGTCGCCCTGCTGGTCGGCATCACCGTCGGCGGGGAGTCGGCCCATCCCCTCGCGGTAGCCGGGGTGCTGCTCGTCGTGACGGCGGCCTACCTCGTCCAGCGCCCGGAACCACCACCCAGCCCCGCCGTCCCCGAAGGGAGCCCACCGCAGTGAACGAGGACGTCCTCGGCCCGCCGTACACCACCGAGACCCTCCACCTCGCGCCCGACGAGGAGGGGGACGTCGTCGCGACGCTGGTGCGCCGGCCCGCCGACCACGGGGGCGGCAGCCGCCGGGCCGTGCTCCACGTGCACGGGTTCGCCGACTACTTCTTCCAGACCGGGTACGCCGACTGGTGGACCGCCCGGGGCTACGACTTCTACGCCCTGGACCTGCGCAAGCACGGGCGCTCCCTCCGGCCGCACCACACGCCCAACTACGTCGCCGACCTGACCACCTACCACGAGGAGCTCGACCGCGCCTGGGAGCTGGTCACCGCGCGGGACGGGCACGACCACGTCGTCGGGTCCGGCCACTCCACCGGGGGCCTCACCGCGGCGCTCTGGGCGGACGCGCTGCGGCACCGCGAGCTGGTCGGCCTCGTCCTCAACTCCCCGTGGTTCGACCTGCAGGGCCCTGCCTGGATGCGCACCGTCGGCACCCGCCTGCTGCGGGAGGTGGGCCGTCGCCAGCCGCGCCGCGTCATCCCCCGCACCGTGAGCGGGCTCTACGCCCGCAGCCTGCACCGCGACCACGAGGGCGAGCACGACTTCGACCTGGCCTGGAAGCCGCTGGCCTCCTGGCCGGTGCACGCCGGGTGGCTGCGAGCGGTCCGGGAGGGGCACGCCCGCTTGCACGGGGGCCTCGACGTCGGCTGTCCGGCGCTCGTCCTCACCTCCGGGCGTTCGAGCACCCCGACCGTGATGTGCGAGGACGTGCACCGCACCGACATCGTCCTCGACGTCGCCCACATGCGCCGCTGGGCCCACCACCTCGGCCCCCACGTCACCCTCACCAGCATCGAGGGCGCCCGGCACGACGTCACGCTCTCCCTGCCCGAGCCCCGGGCCCGGGTGTACGACGCGCTCGAGCGGTGGGTGGCGGCGTACCTCGACGAGGCCGGGCGACACGACGTCGAGGCCGCTGGCTAGGCTCACCGACCATGAACCCAGCACTCGGACTCGCCGTCGGTCGCCTCGGCATCGGCGCCACCGCTCTCCTCACCCCGCGCCTGTTCGCCCGGATGACCGGGCTGCAGCCGGAGTCGAACGCGTCGGTGTCCTACCCGACCCGGCTGTTCGGCTCCCGCGAGATCCTCATGGGCGCAGCCACCCTGCTCACCACGGGCGAGGTACGGCGCAACCTGGTCGGTGCCGGGGTCGCCGTGGACGCCGCCGACGTGCTCGCCGCCCTCGGGTCGGCGGTCCGGGGGGACGTGAGCAAGAAGTCGGGCGCCATGCTCGCGCTGCCGGCCGGCGCCGCGGTCGCCGCCGGGTACGCGGGTCTGCAGAACCTCTGACAGCGGCCCCGGACACCTCTACGCTCCGGAGGGAGTGCACCCGTCCGGACGGGTGTGGCACCGACACACACCTCAGGAGCGAGCCATGAGTGACGTCCACGCGCCAGGCCCCGACCTGCCGCCCCACCAGAGGCATCGACGGCCGGCCGAGCTGCTCGACCGGTTCCTGGCCAAGCTGATCGACTACGCCGTCGTCTTCGTCGTCAGCATGCTCATCGGCATCTTCTTCGCCATCGGCGTCGCCTTCGGGTCCGGGTCCAACTACGCGGCCAACGTGATCACCACGCTGATCACCACCGCCCTGGTCCTCGGCTACTTCACCCTCATGGAGTCCAGCCGCGGCCAGACGGTGGGCAAGATGGCACTGAGGCTGCGGGTCGTGGCCCCCGGGGGCGGGAACCCCACCACGGAGCAGGCCCTGAAGCGCAACATCTGGATGGCGGTCTCCCTGCTCGGGATCCTCCCGTTCATCGGGTGGTTGCTGCAGGGCATCGCCTGGGTCGCCGCGGTGGTCACGATCGCCCTCGGCATCAACAACGACACCGTCAAGCGCCAGGCCTGGCACGACCGGCTCGGGGGCGACACCCAGGTGGTCAAGGAGGTCTGACCCGCCGGGGTCAGTCCGCGAGGAACGAGACCAGCGCGACCACGCCCACGGTGACGATCACGCCCCGGAGGACGGGCGGGGGCAGCCGGCGCCCCACACGCGCGCCGACCTGGCCGCCGACGACCGCCCCCGCCGCGATCAGGGCCACCACGACCCAGTCGACCTCCGCGACCACGATGAAGATCACTCCCGCGACGCCGTTGACGAGCGCGGCGAGCACGTTCTTCAGCGCGTTCAGGCGTTGCAGGTCCTCGTCCACCCCCACGCCCAGGATCGCCATGTAGATGACGCCCTGCGCCGCGCCGAAGTAGCCGCCGTACGCGCTGGACAGCGCCATCGACGGCCAGACCCACCGGGCGCCGCCCTCCGGGAGGCCCCCCGTGCCAGCGTGCCGCGCGGCGACCAGGGCGGCGATCCGGGGCTGGAAGACCACCAGCACCAGCCCGAGCAGGATCAGGACCGGGACGATCGCCGCGAAGGCCCCCGGGGGCAGCACGAGGAGCAGCACGGCCCCCGCCGTACCGCCGAGCAGCGCTGCGCTGGCGAGCCGGAGGACCCGGGCCCGCTGCCCCACCAGCTCACGGCGGTACCCGATCGCGCCCGACACCGACCCCGGAACCAGCCCGACGGTGTTGGACACGTTCGCGGTCACCGGCGGCACGCCGAACGCGAGGAGGGTCGGGAACGTGATCAACGTCCCCGACCCGACCACGGTGTTGATGGTGCCGGCCGCGAGGCCCGCCAGGGCGATCGCGAACAGCTCGAGCCCGCTCACGAGACCGGTGGGTCCTCCGGTGCCTGCGGCTCGTCGGTGTCGAGGGCCGCGTCCCCGGCGGCCTCATCTGCGGCGGCCTCGTCGGCCTTGCGGCTCCGTCCCGGGTTCGCGGCCTGACGGGCCTCCGCGATCGCCTGCTCGACCGCACTCTGTGCGCTCGAGTGCGTCCGCTCCCGCTCCGCGTCCGGTGAGACCTCCCCCATGTCGACCCGCACCTTCGGACCCTCGACGTCGTCGGGGATCCCCTGGAGCTGGTTCATCGTCGAGCCGAGGCCTTCGAGCGCCTTGCCGATCTCGCTGGGGACGATCCACACCTTGTTGGCGTCGCCCTCGGCGATCTTCGGCATCATCTGGAGGTACTGGTAGGCCAGCAGCGACTGGTCCGGGCGCCCGTCGTGGATCGCCTGGAACACGGTCTGGATGGCCTGGCCCTCGCCCTGCGCCCGCAGGACCGACGCCTCGCGGTCAGCCTGGGCCCGCAGGATCTGGGACTCCCGGTCGCCCTCGGCGTTGAGGATCGCCGACTGCTTGGCACCCTCCGCGGTGAGGATCGCCGACTGTCGCTCGCCCTCGGCGGTGAGGATGGCGGCCCGCTTGTCGCGGTCGGCACGCATCTGCTTCTCCATCGAGTCCTTGATCGACGGCGGCGGGTCGATCCCCTTCAGCTCCACCCGGTTCACCCGGATCCCCCACTTGCCGGTCGCCTCGTCCAGGACGCCCCGCAGTCGGCTGTTGATCGCGTCCCGGCTGGTCAGGGTCTCCTCCAGGTCCATGCCGCCGACGATGTTGCGCAGCGTGGTCATGGTGAGCTGCTCGACCGCCTGGATGTAGTTGGCGATCTCGTAGGTCGCGGCCACCGGGTCGGTGACCTGGAAGTAGATGACGGTGTCGATGGAGACCACCAGGTTGTCCTCGGTGATCACCGGCTGCGGCGGGAAGGAGACGACCTGTTCCCGGAGGTCGATCATGTACCGGACCCGGTCGATGAACGGGACCACGATGTTCAGTCCCGCGGAGAGGGAGGTGCGGTACTTGCCGAACCGTTCGACGATCCCGGCGCGCGCCTGCGGGACGATCCGCACCGTCTTCGCCAGGAGCACCACGACGAACAGGAGCAGCAGCACGAGCAGGATCAGGGCTGCAGACATGCAATCTTCCTTTCTTGGACCCGGCCGTCAGGTTCTCCTCCGCGCCACCGGGCGGTGAGATCAGGGGTCGAGTCGGGGCACGGGGTGGACGAGTGCCGTGGCGCCCGTGATCTGCAGCACGTCGACCGTCTCCCCCTGGTCGATGGTGAGGGTGTCGTCGTACGGCCTGGCGGTCCACACCTCGCCGGCCAGCTTGATCCGGCCGGGGTGCTGCTGGCTCACCGGTTCGAGCACCACGCCCTGCTGACCCACGAGCTTGGAGTGGCCCACGGCGAGCTCGGGCCCCCGGTGCAGCCGTCGGGCCATGCTGGGACGGACGACGAGGAGCATCGCGGCCGAGGCCGCGACCGCGGCGAGCGCCTGGAACACCAGCGGCAGGCCGGCCAGCGCGGCCACCATCCCGACCCCCGCACCGACGGCGAGCATCAGCAGGATCAGGTCCAGGCTGAACATCTCGAGCACACCCAGCGTGATGCCCAGGCCCAGCCAGGCCTGCCACGCGTGTGCCTCGAACCACTCCATGGCTCGACCCTATCCGCCCCCGCCCCACGGGTCAGCCGGAATGGCGCCCCGGTGCCTTGCGAGCCGCGAACCGGCCGTCGGCCCGGTCCAGGACCAGCGGCATGCCGAACGTCCGGGAGAGGTTCTCCTGGGTCACCACGGCGTCGATCGGCCCCTGGGCGACCACCCGGCCCTCGCGGAGCAGGAGCGCGTGGGTGAACCCCGGGGGGATCTCCTCGACGTGGTGGGAGACCAGGACGGTGGCCGGGGACTCGGCGTCCGCCGCCAGCACCGACAGGGTGGAGACGAGGTCCTCCCGGCCGCCGAGGTCCAGGCCCGCGGCCGGCTCGTCGAGCAGGAGCAGCTCCGGGTCGCTCATCAGGGCCCGGGCGACCTGCACCCGCTTGCGCTCCCCCTCGCTGAGGGTGCCGAAGGTCCGCTCGGCCAGGTGGGCCACCCCGACCTCGGTGAGCAGGTCGCGGGCGCGTCGGTGGTCGAGACCGTCGTACTCCTCGCGCCAGCGGCCCACGACGCCGTACGACGCCGAGACCACGACGTCGTGGACCGCCTCGCCGCGCGGGATCCGCTCGGCGACCGCGGCACTGGTCAGCCCGATCCGCGGCCGCAGCTCGAACACGTCGACGGCGCCGAGCACCTCCTGCAGGACCGCCGCGACCCCGGAGGTGGGGTGGATCTGGGCGGCCGCCAGCTGGAGCAGCGTGGTCTTCCCGGCGCCGTTGGGGCCGAGCACCACCCAGCGCTCGTCCTCCTCCACCGTCCAGTCCACGTCGTCGAGCAGGGTGGCCCGACCGCGCCGCACGGTGACTCCCGCGAACTCCAGCACAGCGCTCATGGGTGTGCACCCTACCCACTGCCCGCCCACGCCCCCGTACGGCGCCCGGGCCGCTCGTCCTAGGCTTCCCGGGTGACCTGCGACCTTCCCGACAGTGGCCGTGCGGCCTGGTGGCTGACCGCCTGGCTGCGGGGTCGGGTCCCGCCCGACACCGCCCTGGCGTCGCTGGTGGGCGAGGACGCCGCACACCACGTGTCGGGCCTGCCCGACCACGAGGAGCCGGTCGGGCTCGCCATCGCCGTCGGTGCCCTGCGGTCCCTGGGGGCCGAGTCCGCGGGCCTGGCCCTGCCCGTCGAGGGCGACCCCGTCGGGCTCGCCGGCCCACGGGAGTTCAACGCCGCGGCCCTGGAGGTCGGCGAGGCGGTCGTCGTGGACGGTGCCGGCGTCGGCCTGGTCCCCCGTCGGGCGGGCCGTGGTGTCGTGTGGCAGTGCCTGCCGGCTGACCGGCGACCGGCGGCCGACGTCGGCGAAGCGGATCGGATGCTCCGGCAGGCCCTGCTGGAGACCGCCGAGGAGCTGGCCGCCCTGGACGTGGCCCGCTGGTCCCCCGAGGTCGCCGACGAGCTGCTCGACCTGCGGGCCGCGCACGCACCGCCGGCCCCACCCGGTACGCCGGCACGCTGCGTGGACCTGGCCGGTCGCTCGCTGCGGGCGCTGACGGTGTGTGACCTCGCCGGACGCAGCGACGGGGCCGCGCTCACCGCGACCGAGTCCCAGCGCCGGTGGGCGGCGCTGCAGCCCCTCGCCCGGGCCGGCCGTCGCGGCCTGGTGGCAGCCTGCTCACCCGAGGCGTGGCCACCGGGATAACCTCGTCCCGCGATGAACCAACCAGATGCGCCGCAGACCCTCCTGATCACGCTGACCGGCAAGGACCGCCCGGGCGTGACCAGCGCGGTCTTCGACACCCTGGCCCAGGCCGGCGTCGAGGTCCTCGACGTCGAGCAGATCCTGGTCCGCCGGCGGCTGGTGCTGGGCCTCCTGGTGTCCGCGCCCCGGGACTGGCGCCGGCTCCGGGACTCCGTCGCCGACACCGCCGAGCGGCTGGGGATGCAGGTCGAGGTCGAGCGGGGCCACGGGGACAACCGCTCCCGCATGGAGGGACGCAGCCACGTCACCGTGATCGGCTCCCCGCTGAAGGCGTCGGCCATGGGTGCGGTCGCCGGCCGGATCGCGGACCTGGGAGCCAACATCGACCGGATCGAGCGGATGGCACGCTACCCGGTGACCGCCCTCGAGCTGCACGTGTCCGGGGCGGACCCGGCACGCCTGCGTCAGTCCCTGGCGCGCGAGGCCGCCCACCAGGGGATCGACGTCGCGGTCCAGCCGGCGAGCCTCCTGCGCCACGGGATGCGCCTGATCGTGATGGACGTCGACTCCACGCTGATTCAGGGCGAGGTCATCGAGATGCTGGCCGCCCACGCCGGTTGCGACGACGAGGTGGCCCGGGTGACCGCGGCGGCGATGCGCGGCGAGCTGGACTTCGAGGAGTCGCTGCGCTCCCGGGTGGCGCTGCTCGAGGGCCTCGACGCCAGCGCGCTGGACCGGGTCTACGAGGAGATCGTGGTGACCCCGGGGGCGCGCACCCTCATCCGGACCCTCACCCGCCTGGGGTACCGGTTCGCGATGGTCTCGGGTGGCTTCACCCAGGTCACCGACCGGCTGGCGGCGGACCTGGGCATCCACTACTCGCGGGCCAACGAGCTGGAGATCGTCGACGGCCGGTTGACGGGGCGGATCATCGGCGACGTGGTGGACCGCGCGGGCAAGGCCGAGGCGTTGCGAGCCTTCGCCGAGGAGTGCGGCCTGCCGATCGCGGCCACCATCGCGATCGGGGACGGGGCGAACGACCTCGACATGCTCACCTCGGCGGGCCTCGGCATCGCCTACAACGCCAAGCCCGTCGTGCAGGAGGCCGCGCACACCGCGGTGAACGTGCCCTACCTGGACACCATCATGTACCTGCTGGGTATCTCGCGCGAGGACATCGAGGCGGCCGACGCCGCGGACGGGATCACCACCCCCGCTCCCCCGCTGTCGGGTCCTGCCTAGCCCGAGGCGTCGTCCGGACGGTGGAAGGCCCGCACCGAGGCGCTGGCCGGGCCCAGGTCCGCCCAGGGCACGCCCACCTCGAACACCGCTGCGGCGGCGGGTGGGAAGCCCATGACCATCCGGGCGCCCGCGTCCGCGTCGCCCTCGCCGTCGTCGAGCAGGGAGGCCAGGGAGGCGATCGTCGGGTTGTGCCCCAGCACCAGGAGCGTGCCGGTGCCGTCCGGCACCAGCCGGATCAGGTCGAGCGCCGCCTCCGGCGAGACGCCGTACCACGCCTCGCTGGTGTCCGGTTCCACGTCCCAGCCGGCCGAGCGGCGTACCTCCTCCCAGGTGCTGCGGGCCCGCAGCGCGCCGGAGACGAAGGCCCGGTCCGGGGCCAGGCCGTCCGCGGCGAGACGACCGCCGAGGGAGCGGGCCTCGGCCCGCCCGGCCTCGGTGAGCTCCCGGTCGTGGTCGGTCGCCGCGAAACCGACGGCCTGGGCGTGCCGGACCAGCACGAGTCGACGGATCGTCACGCACTCACCTTGCCAGCCCCGGCTCCGGGCGTCCGCGCCGGCCCCCGGTGGGGGTCACAGCCCCATGGCGTGGAAGCCACCGTCGACGTGGACGATCTCCCCGGTGGTGGCCGGGAAGAAGTCCGAGAGGAGGGCGACGACGCCCCGGGCGGCCGGCTCCTGGTCGGTCTCGTCCCACCCCAGCGGCGAGCGGTCACGCCACGCCGACTCCAGGTCCTCGAAGCCCGGGATCGCCTTGGCGGCCAGGGTCTTCAGCGGTCCGGCGCTCACGAGGTTGACGCGCACCCCCTGGGGCCCGAGGTCGCGCGCCAGGTAGCGCGAGGTCGACTCGAGGCTGGCCTTGGCCACGCCCATCCAGTCGTAGGCGGGCCAGGCGACGGACGCGTCGAAGGTCAGGCCCACCACCGAGGACCCCGGGGAGAGCAGCGGCAGGCAGCTCTGCACCACTGACTTCAACGAGTAGGCCGAGACCTGCACCGCCTGCGCGACGTCGGGCCACGGGCCGTCGAGGAAGGTGCCACCCAGCAGCGTCTCGGGGTTGCCGAAGGCGATCGAGTGCACGACACCGTCGAGCCCGTCGACGTGCTCCCGGATCGCGTCCGGCAGCCGCACGAGGTGCTCCTCGTCGGTGACGTCGAGCTCGATCACCGGGGGTTCGACCGGCAGCCGCTTGACGATCCGACGGGTGATGCCGAGGGCGCGACCGAAGTTGGAGACCAGCACGGTGGCGCCCTGCTCCTGGGCCACCCGGGCGGTGGCGAAACCGATGGAGGACTCCATGGTCACGCCCGCCACGAGGATCCGCTTGCCGGCCAACAGGCCCCGACCCTCCGCTGCCACGTCGGTCTCGTTGCTCATCCCAGTCCCTTCCCCTGTCACCGTCAGTGCCCCATCCCCAGGCCACCGTCGACCGGGATCACCGCGCCCGTGACGTACCCGGCCTGCTCCGAGGCCAGCCAGGTCACCGCCCCGGCCACCTCCTCGGGCGTGGCGTACCGACCCAGCGGCACCTGCGCCCGGATCGCCTCGCGCTGCTCCTCGGAGAGCACCCCGGTCATGTCGGTCTCGACGAACCCCGGCGCCACGACGTTGGTCGTGATGCCCCGGGAGCCCAGCTCGCGGGCCAACGAGCGGGCCAGCCCGACCAGACCGGCCTTGGAGGCGGCGTAGTTGGTCTGGCCGGCCGACCCCAGGAGCCCGACGACCGAGGAGATCAGGATGATGCGGCCCCGGCGCTGGCGCAGCATCTGCTTGGCCGCGCGGCGGGCCAGTCGGTAGGAGCCCGTCAGGTTGGTCTCGATGACCGAGGACCAGTCGTCCTCGGACATCCGCAGCAGCAGCGTGTCGGCCGTGACGCCGGCGTTGGCCACCAGCACCTCCACCGGACCGTGCTCCTGCTCCACCTGCGCGAATGCGGCGTCGACCTGCTCCGGGTCGGTGATGTCGCAGCGGATGTCGAGGGTCCCCTCGGGGGCACCGCCGCTGCGCGTCGTGACGGCCCCCTGGTCGCCCTGGGCCAGCGCCGCCTCGGCGATCGCCTTCCCGATGCCCCGGTTGCCGCCGGTGACGAGTACTGATCTGCTCACGTCCGACGACGCTAACGATTACCCCGGGGTATCCCTAACCACCCCGGAGCGGCGGGATCACTCGTCCTCGAGCCGGAAACCCAGCTTCAGGCCGACCTGGAAGTGCTCGACGGACCCGTCCTTGACCTGCCCCCGGACCTGGGTGATCTCGAACCAGTCGACGTGGCGCAGCGTCTTGCTCGCGCGCTCCACGCCGTTGCGGACGGCCGCGTCGATCCCCTCCGGGGAGGTACCGACGATCTCGGTGATGCGGTAAGTGCGATTCGTCATGCCCCGACCCTAGTCCGGCGCCGGCCGTCGGGCCACGCCCCGCGAGTAGGATGGGGGGATGGTCGACCGGCACCGCTCCACACCGAGCAGCCGACGGCCGGGACCCGACCAACCGGTGCGGATCACGACTGCGGCGAGCAGCCGCCGCGCCGACATGGAGCAGCGGCGCCGGCGCTACCTGTGGTCGATGGCGCTGCGCACCATCTGCGTGGTCGGTGCCGTCGCCGCGGGACCGGGTCCGTGGCGGTGGGTCCTGGTGGCCGGGGCCGTGTTCCTCCCCTACATCGCCGTGGTGATGGCGAACGCGGTGAACCAGAAGGAGGAGTCCTACACGTTGCCGACGGCCGATCCCGGACGGCCGGAGCTGGGAAACCGACAGGAGGAACCATGACCGGAGCCGGCGACGACGACGTGCTGCAGTGCTCGGCCAAGGGCTGCACCAGCGACGCGGACTGGGCGCTGCTGTGGAACAACCCCAAGCTGCACACCCCGGACCGGCGCAAGACCTGGCTGGCGTGTGCCGGGCACCGGGAGTCCCTGGCCGACTTCCTCGGGGCGCGTGGGTTCCTCCGCGACGTGGAGCCCGTGGACGAGCACACCCGTCGCGGGTAGTCAGCCGCCGATCGCCGACATCGGCCGGTC
>CAZRKV010000068.1:0-11942 GCA_964600305.1 uncultured Nocardioides sp.
ACCCCGCCCAACTCTCCGGCGGCCAGCAGCAGCGGGTCGCCATCGCACGGGCCCTGGCGATGGAGCCGAAGGTGATGCTCTTCGACGAGCCCACCTCGGCGCTGGACCCCGAGATGATCAAGGAGGTCCTCGACGTGATGGTCGACCTGGCCCAGCAGGGCATGACCATGGTCGTGGTCACCCACGAGATGGGCTTCGCACGCACGGCCGCCCACCGGGTGGTCTTCATGGACGAGGGCCGGATCGTCGAGGAGAACACCCCCGAGGAGTTCTTCACCAACCCGCAGTCGGATCGGGCCCAGGACTTCCTCGGAAAGATCCTCTAGCACCACCAACAGGCGCTCCTGCACCAGTGACGGGGGCACCGAGGAGAAGGAGACACAGATGCGACTGAAGCGAACGAAGGTGGTCGTGGCCGCGGTCGGCCTCAGCCTCGGCCTCGCCGCCTGCGGCGAGGCCGGCAACTCCGGCAGCGACGACGGCGGCAACGGCGGGAGCGACGTCGAGGTCGAGGAGAACGCCGCCGACAACTTCGACGACGGCACCCGGATGAAGGAGCTCGCCGAGTCCGGCGAGATCGTCATCGGGACCAAGTTCGACCAGCCGGGCCTCGGCTTCAAGGGCGCCGCCGACGACGCCCCGGTGGGCTTCGACCCCGAGATAGGCAAGATCATCGCGGCCTCGCTGGGCATCGCCCCGGAGGACATCACCTGGAAGGAGACGATCTCGGACAACCGGGAGCCGTTCCTGCAGGCCGGTGAGGTCGACCTGGTGATCGCGTCGTACTCGATCACCGACGAGCGTCGCGAGGTCGTCGGGCAGACCGGGCCCTACTACGTGACCGGCCAGCAGCTGCTGGTGCGCTCGGACAGCGACATCGAGACGCTGGAGGACATCCAGGGCCAGGAGGTCTGCTCGGTGACCGGGTCCACCTCGCTGGACAACGTCGAGGCGGAGGGCGCCAACCCGCGCGGGTTCGACACCTACTCCGAGTGCGTCGACCAGGTGGTCAACGGCACCGTCGAGGCGATGACCACCGACGGCGCGATCCTGCTCGGGTACGCCGCGGAGCAGCCCGACCAGCTCAAGGTGGTCGTCGAGCCGTTCTCCGAGGAGCGGTACGTCATCGGCTACAGCCAGGACTACCCCGAGATGTGCGAGTGGATCAACGACACCCTCGAGGAGTCCTTCGAGGACGGCAGCTGGGAGGAGGCCTTCCAGTCCACCCTGGGCGAGGCGGGCGTCGACACCCCGGAGCAGCCGGAGCTCGACGAGTGCCAGGCCTGACCTGACGGCCAGCGGCAGGGCGCCCCGGGCGCCCTGCCGCTCCCGCTGGTCCTGATCCCCACGCGAGACCGACGCGCCACGAGGAGGTGAGAGCCGGATGGACGACATCGCCGCCAACTTCGACCTGGTCCTGAAGGCCTTCTGGCTGACCATCCAGCTGCTGGTGATCTCCGGCCTCGCCTCCCTCGTGTTCGGCACCTTCCTCGGGGCGCTGCGGGTCGGCCCGGTCGCGGTGATGCGACACGCCGCGAGCATCTACGTCACGGCGCTGCGCAACACGCCGCTGCTGATCGTGTTCATGTTCATCTTCATCGCCGCCCCGGCGCTGGGGTGGCTGGCCCAGACCCCGTTCCTCGTCAAGGGTGCGATCGCGCTCAGCCTCTACACCTCCGCCTTCGTCTGCGAGGCCGTGCGCTCCGGCGTCAACGCGGTCCAGGTGGGGCAGGCCGAGGCCGCCCGGGCGATCGGGCTGACCTTCGGCCAGACGATGCAGATGGTGATCCTGCCCCAGTCGTTCCGGGCCGTCGTACCGCCCCTGGTCAGCGTGCTGATCGCGCTGGCGAAGAACACCTCCGTGGCCGCGGCCTTCGGCCTGATGGAGGCCACCGCCCGGATGCGCTACTTCACGAACAACAATGCCGACGACCGGATCCTCATCTTCCTGGTCTTCGCGATCGGCTACATCATCATCGTCGAGGTGATGTCGGCCGGCGCCTTCGGCCTGGAGCGACGTTGGAGGGGCGCCCGATGAGCACCGTCCTCTACGACCACCCCGGCCCCCGGACCGTCCGGCGGCACCGGATCTACAGCGTCGTGACCTACCTGGTCCTCCTCGGCCTGGTGGCCGGGGTGTTCCTGGTGATGTACCGCAAGGGCGAGCTCGCCTACGACCTGTGGGAGCCGTTCGTCACGCCGGCGTACGTGGAGGTGCTCCTGGTCGACGGCCTGGGCACGACGCTGCAGATGGCCTTCGCCGCGATCATCCTCGCCGTGCTGTTCGGGCTGGTCTTCGGCATCGGGAAGCTCTCCGAGCACCGGGCGGTGAGCTGGCCGTCCTGGGTGGTGGTGGAGTTCTTCCGCGCCGTCCCGGTGCTGCTGCTGATGGTCTTCGTCTTCCTCACCTACGGCATCGGCGACGGCTTCGGCGCATACTGGTCGGTCGTCTTCGCGCTGACCCTGTACAACGGGGCCGTCCTCGCCGAGGTCTTCCGCGCCGGCATCGAGGCCGTGCCGAGGGGGCAGGCGGAGGCGGCGTACGCCATCGGCATGCGCAAGTCCCAGGTGATGTGGGAGATCCAGCTGCCGCAGGCGGTGAAGATCATGCTGCCGGCGATCATCAGCCAGATGGTGGTCGCGCTGAAGGACACCAGCCTGGGCTTCTACATCGCCGCACCCGGCCTGACCGCCATCGGCAAGCAGGTCTACCTGCAGTTCGACAACCAGTTCCAGATGATCATCGTGCTGGCGCTGCTCTACATCGTGGTCAACCTGATCCTGACCATGGTCGCCACCTGGATCCAGAAGAAGTTCGTGGGTGAGCGCAAGCTCACCACCGCCGCCGACACCGGGGAGTGAGGCCGCGGCCCGGGTCCCGACCGCTCAGCGCCTCTCGGTGACCCAGAGCCGGATCTCGCCCTCGATCACCACGGTGCCGTCGTCGCGCTCGCCACGCACCCGCACCGGCACGTCGGGATCCTCGCCGGTCCACTGCTCCGGGTCGGTCTCGGCGATGCAGGTGACGTCGCTGGTGGCCTTGGCGGTGTAGGCCACCTCCATCCCCTTGGGGATCCACCGCTTCCCGGGCGGGATGGAGACCTCGGCGAGGGCCCCCATCGCCGCCTCCAGCCCGTTGCACAGCGCGATGGCGTGCAGCGTCCCGAGGTGGTTGTGCACCGCGCGCCGCTTCGGGACCACCAGCTCGACGTGGTTGGGCTCCACGACGGTGAAGCTCGGGCGGACGGTCGCGAAGTACGGCGCCTTCCTCGCGAACAGCGTCGAGAACACCCGGCGGCCCATCGGCAGGGCACTGGTGCGGCGCCACAGGGAGAGCACCTGGCTCATCAAGCGGCCCGGGTGGCGGGACGGTTCGCGACCAGCTTCGAGGCGATCCGTTCCGTGACCGGCCACCGCACGTCGTGGACCCAGCCCAGCTTCTCCAGCACCCAGATCAGCCGCGCAGAGGTGTCGACCTGGCCGCGCAGCACGCCGTGGCGGGCGCAGGTCGGGTCGGCGTGGTGGAGGTTGTGCCAGGACTCCCCCATCGACGGGATGGCGAGCCACCACACGTTCGCGGACCTGTCCCGGGAGACGAAGGGGCGCTCGCCGATGGCGTGGCAGATCGAGTTGATCGACCAGGTCACGTGGTGCAGCGTCGCCACCCGGACCAGCGAGCCCCAGAAGAACCCGGTGAGTGCGCCCTGCCACGACCAGGTGAGCAGGGCTCCGAGACCGGCCGGCAGCGCCAGCGAGACCAGCACCCAGACCCAGAAGCTGCGAGAGATCCGCACCAGGTCGGGGTCCTTCATCAGGTCGGGGGCGTACTTGCGCTGGGGGGTCTGCTCGGCGTCGAAGAGCCACCCGACATGGGCGTGGAAGAGCCCCTTGGCCAGGTCACGCACCCGGGGGCCGTACTTCCACGGCGAGTGCGGGTCGCCGTCCCGGTCGGAGAACTTGTGGTGCTTGCGGTGGTCGGCGACCCAGCGGACCAGCGGCCCCTGGACGGCCATCGAGCCGAGGATGGCCAGGGTGTTCTTCAGCGCCCGGTTGGGCTTGAACGCCTTGTGGGTGAACAGGCGGTGGTAGCCCACGGTGATGCCGTGCCCGGTGGCGAAGTACATCACCACCGCGATCACGACGTCGCTCCACCCGAGCCAGCCGCCCCACGCGATCGGCACGGCCGCCGCCAGCGCGAGGAACGGCACGATGATGAACGCGCCCAGGGCGATCCGCTCGGGCCAGCTCTGCCGGTCCCCGCCGAGCGTCGCGGACTGCTCGGTCGTCGGGGCCGCGGCGGCCTGGTCGGGGTGGGTCGTGGTGCTCACTGGGTCTCCCACTGGTCTGCTTCCCTCACGCTTCGACTGGTGGACGCCGACGGTAGCCGACGCTCCCTCGTCACCCCTCTACCCCGACCCGGCCTCCCGCATGCCGGACGGTCCGACCGCCGCTCAGCGGCGGTGCGCGACAGCGAAGACCCGGCGGAAGGGCAGGACCACGGCCGGGTCGCCGCCGAGCTCGACGGGCGGGTACGCCGCCCGCAGGCGTCGGCGCAGCTCGGTCTCGAACTCCCCACGCAGCCCGGGCGGCAACGCCTCCAGCGTCGGCCGGGCACCGGTGCCCGACACCCAGCTGAAGACCGGGTCCTCGCCCCGGAGCACGTGCAGGTAGGTCGTCTCCCAGGCGTCGACCTCGCAGCCGGCGTCGGCCAGCACCCGCAGGTACGTCGCCGGGTCGTGCGCGTGGGGCGTGGCCACGGCGGCGGTGTGGGCGGCGTACGCCGGCTCGGCGGCCAGCTCGCGGCGGATCGCGTGGCTGGGCTCGTCGAAGTTCCCCGGCACCTGCATGGCGAACCACCCGCCCGGGGTGACCCGGGCGACCAGGCCCGGGAGGAGGTCGAGGTGGCCGGGCACCCACTGGAGGGCGGCGTTGGTGACCACGACGTCGTGGCTCCCGTCGCCGTCGGCCCACTCCGCGAGGTCGCCCAGCTCCACGGTGACCTCGGGGGCCTCGTCGCGGGCTCGCTCCACCATCGCCGGACTGGCGTCGACGCCGGTGACGTGCGCGCGCGGCCACCGCTGCGCCAGGAGCCGGGTGAGGTTGCCGGCCCCGCACCCGAGGTCGACGACGTGGTGGGGATCGGCGACCGGGACCCGCGCGACCAGGTCGAGGAACGGCCGTCCGCGCTCGTCGGCGTGGGCGAGGTAGCGGTCCGGGTCCCAGCCCGGGTGCTCGGCAGTCACCCGGCCAGCCTCCTGCGAGGGTGTCTCGATGTCAAGATTCTCGATGCGTCTGGTTCAATGGAGGCATGCAGGACGAGGTCGACCAGCTGGTCGAGGCCTGGCAGCGGGAGCGCGCCGACCTCGACCTCGGCCCGGTCGAGGTGTTCAGCCGGATCACCCGGCTCTCCCGGCTGCTCGACCTGGCCCGCCGCCAGTCCTTCACCGAGCACCACCTCGAGCCCTGGGAGTTCGACGTGCTCGCCGCCCTGCGGCGTGCGGGGGCGCCGTACCAGCTCTCCCCCGGCCGGCTGATCCGGGAGACCCTCGTGACCAGCGGCACCATGACCAACCGCGTCGACCGGCTCGTCGAGCGTGGGCTGGTCGAGCGCCGCCCCGACCCCGGCGACCGGCGGGGCGTGCTCGTGCAGCTCACCCCCGAGGGCAAGGACCGCGTCGACGGGGCCTTCGAGGCCCTGCTGGACCGCGAGCGGGCGCTGCTCGCCGACCTGCCGGACGCCGAGCGCACCCACCTCGCGGGCCTGCTGCGCTCGCTGATGTCCTCGCTCGGTTGAGGGTCACTCGACCTGCTCGGCGGCCTCCAGCCACTCGGCCTCGAGGTCGTCGGCCTCGGCGACCAGCCGCTCCTGCTCCCGGCCCAGCTCGGCGAGCCGGTCGGGGTCCTGGGCGTGGGCCAGCATCTCGGCCTCCAGCTCCTCGCGGGCCTCGGCGTTGCGCTCCAGCTGCCGCTCCACCCGGGTGAGCACCTTGCGGGCCGCACGCTCCTCGGCGCTGCCGGCCTGGGGCTTGTCGGCGGCGGGCGCCGGGGCGTCGTACCCGGGGCGTTCGTGACTCCTCGGCGCCG
Organism: uncultured Nocardioides sp.; assembly: GCA_964600305.1. Lineage (GTDB taxonomy): Bacteria > Actinomycetota > Actinomycetes > Propionibacteriales > Nocardioidaceae > Nocardioides. The sequence continues at coordinate 6,085 of CAZRKV010000068.1, forward strand.
TCCCGGGGGACGAAGATGACTTCTCGGCGGGTGGGGGCGGGGAGGAAGTGACTCCTCGGCGGTGGGCGAGGTACTCCTCGACGCCCCCGGGGAGCATCGAGATCTGGCCGTCCCCGAGGAGGGCCCAGGTGGAGTCGGTGACCCGCTCGAGGAAGTACCGGTCGTGGGAGACCACCACGAGGGTGCCGGCCCAGCGGTCGAGGAAGTCCTCCAGGACGTTCAGGGTCTCGATGTCCAGGTCGTTGGTCGGCTCGTCCAGGAGCAGCACGTTGGGCTCCTCCAGCAGCACGCGGAGCAGCTGGAAGCGGCGACGCTCTCCCCCGGACAGGTCCCCGAGGCGGGCGGTGAGCCGGTCGCCGGTGAACCCGAAGCGCTCGAGCAGCGCGGAGGCGGTCAGGTCGGACCCGTCGGCCATCCGCACCACCCGGCGCACGCCCTCGATCGTGGCCAGCACCCGCGCCTGGGGATCCTCCGGGGTGACGTCCTGGGTGAGGTGCTCCAGCGCGACGGTGCGCCCGCGCCGGACCCGTCCGTGGTCGGGCTGCAGCCGCCCCGCGAGCAGGTCCAGCACTGAGGTCTTGCCCGAGCCGTTGACCCCCACGATGCCCACCCGGTCGCCGGGACCGAGCCGCCAGGTGGCGCCGTCGAGCAGGACCCGCTCGCCCCGCGCGAGGTCGACGTCCTCGAGGTCCACCACGTCCTTGCCCAGCCGCTGCCCGGCGAACCGCCGCAGCTCCAGCCGGTCCCGGGGCGGCGGCACGTCCTCGATCAGCGAGTTGGCCGCGTCGATGCGGAACTTCGGCTTCGAGGTCCGGGCCGGCGGGCCCCGCCGCAGCCAGGCCAGCTCCTTGCGGACCAGGTTCTGCCGCCGGGCCTCCGCGGCGGCCGCCTGCCGCTGGCGCTCGGCGCGGGCGAGCACGAACGCGGCGTACCCGCCCTCGTAGGCGTCGACCCGGCCGTCGTGCACCTCCCACGTCCACTGGCACACCGCGTCGAGGAACCAGCGGTCGTGGGTCACGACCACCAGGGCCGAGGGGTGGGCGGCGAGGTGGCGGGCCAGCCAGTCGACGGCCTCCACGTCGAGGTGGTTGGTGGGCTCGTCGAGGACCACCAGGTCGTGGTCCTGCAGCAGCAGCGAGGCGAGCGCGCAGCGGCGGCGCTCCCCGCCGGAGAGCCCGTCGACCACCCGGTCGAGCCCGATCCCGACCAGCAGCTCCTCGACCACCTCGCGGCTGGTCGGGTCGGCGGCCCACTCGTGGTCGGCCAGCCCGCCGAGCACCGCCTCGCGCACCGTGTGGTGCCGGTGCAGGGTCTCGCCCTGCGGCAGGTGGCCGATCCGCAGCCCGCGGCGCCGCGACACCCGGCCGGAGTCGGGCTCCTCGAGCCCGGTCATCACCTCCAGCAGGGTGGTCTTGCCGTCGCCGTTGCGGCCGACGATGCCGATCCGCTCGCCGGCCCCGACGCCGAGCGAGACGTCGTCGAGGAGCGGGCGGACGCCGTACGCCTTGGAGACCCGCTCGAGGTTGAGCAGGTTGGTCGGTGCTGCCATCAGGAGTACTCCACCACGTGGGCCCCGGCGACCGGACCGTTGGCCACCAGGACGACGTCGTGCTCGGCGCCCAGCTCGGCGGCCACCGCGCGGGCGTGGTCGGAGTCGCCGCACAGGAAGACGCAGGTCGGCCCGGATCCGCTGACCAGGCCCCGGAGCGCGCCGGCCTCCTCGCCGCGGGCGATCAAATCACCCAGCTGCGGCCGCAGGTCCACCGCGGCCGGCTGCAGGTCGTTGCGCAGGGCCGCCGCGACCCCGTGCACGTCGTCGCCGGCGAGCGCGGCCAGGAGCTCCTCGGCGCGCGGCGGCTCCGGGGCGGCGTCCGGGGACAGCTCGTCGAAGTGCCGGTAGACCTCCGGGGTGGACATCCCGTCCGGCGAGGGCACGACCACCCACCACCAGGTCCCGGGGTCGGCGACCGGCTCGACCAGCTCGCCCCGGCCGGTGCCGACCGCGGTGCCGCCGAGCAGGGCGAAGGGGACGTCTGACCCCAGCTCCCCCGCGAGCCGCAGCAGGTCGGCGTCCGGGGTCTCCAGGTCGAACAACCGGTCCAGGGCGACCAGGGCGGCGGCCCCGTCGGCCGAGCCGCCCGCGAGCCCACCGGCCACGGGGATCTGCTTGTCGATGAGGATGTCCGCGGTGACCTGCACCCCGTGCAGGTCGGCCAGCTTGTCGGCGGCGGCGTGCACGATGTTGGTGCCGGGGGCGAGCGGCACCTGCGCGACGTCGACGTACTCCGCGGGCTGGATCCGGATGCTGGTGTCGGTCGCCTCGGCGACCGTGACGTCGTCGTAGAGCCCGATGGAGGTGTAGACGGTGTAGAGACCGTGGTAGCCGTCCGCACGCGCCGCCCCCACCCCCAGGTGCAGGTTGATCTTGGCCGGCGCCCGCACGGTGAGGTACGTCGGGGTCGGCAGCGCGATGCTCATGCGCGAGCCTCGCGGCCCTCGACCTGCAGGGCCTCGGCGATGCGGGCGAAGTCGGCGATGGTGAGCCGCTCTCCCCGGGTCATCGGGTCCACCCCGGCCCGGGCCAGGGCCGCGGCGGCGGCCTCGGACGACCCGGCGAGGGGACGCAGGGCGCCCCGCAGGGCCTTGCGTCGCTGGGCGAAGGCTGCGTCCACGACGGCGAAGACCTCCTGTCGGGTCGCGGTGGTCGGGGGCGGGTCGCGATGGGTCCACGCGACCAGACCGGAGTCGACGTTGGGTGCCGGCCAGAAGACGCTACGCCCGATGGCCCCGGCGCGGCGCACGTCGGCGTACCACGCCGCCTTGGCCGACGGGACGCCGTACACCCGGGAGCCGGGGGCGGCGGCGATCCGGTCGGCCACCTCGGACTGCACCATCACCAGCCCGTGCCGCAGGGTCGGCACCACCGCCAGCAGGTGCAGCAGCACCGGCACCGCCACGTTGTAGGGCAGGTTGGCCACCAGCGCGGTGGGGGCGGGACCGGGCACCTCGGTCAGCCGGAGCGCGTCGGCCTCGACGACCTCGAACGCCGCCACCCGGTCGGGGGCGTGCTCGGCGACGGTGCGCGGCAGGCGACCGGCCAGCAGCGGGTCCACCTCGACGGCCACCACCCGGCGCGCCACGTCGAGCAGCCCCAGGGTCAGCGATCCCAGGCCGGGGCCCACCTCGAGCACCACGTCGTCGGCGGTGATGTCGGAGGCCCGCACGATCCGGCGCACGGTGTTGGCGTCGATGACGAAGTTCTGTCCCCGCTGCTTGGTCGGGCGCAGCCCGATCTCCGCAGCCAGCGCCCGCACGTCGGCGGGCCCGAGGAGGTGCGGCGTCCCCGGGCGATCGGCTGCGGGCATGGGGGCCACCCTAGACGGCCCGTCCCGGTGGAGGACCCCATGGACGTCCTGCGCCCCGGCCGCAACGGCGACCGGGGCGCAGGACGTGCTCGCGGGGTGCGTCCGCCTCAGCGGAGGCCGAGCTTGGAGGAGCAGGCCGGCCACTGGCCCCAGCCCGCCTGCGACTGCAGGATCTTGCCGCGCTTGATCTGCTCCTCGCGGCTGTGCTGGTGCGGCAGGCCGGAGCCGCCCACCGAGCGCCAGGTGGAGGCGGTGAACTGCAGCCCGCCGTAGTACCCGTTGCCGGTGTTGATGGCCCAGTTGCCGCCGGACTCGCACTGCGCCAGGCGGTCCCAGACGCTGTTGCCGCTGGCGTAGTTCGCGGCCGGTGCGGGATCCGACTCCGGCTCCGGCTCCGGGCGCTCCTTCGTGCCGACCTTGACCACGCGGTCGACCGGCTTGCGGGTGACCTCGGTGTCGACCAGGGTGCGGTTCACGACCTCGCCGTTGACCGTGCGGACGCGGTAGGTGGCGTTGCGCAGGCCGTCGCGGCCCTCGCGCACGACCTCCTCCTCGTCCTCGTACATCGAGTCGTCGGTGCGCTCGACCATGTCGTTGTCGATGGTCTCGCCCTCGACCTGCTTGTTCGCGACGTTGATCCGGGTCACGGTGACCTTGCCACCGTCGGACAGCTGCTTCTTCGGCTTCGGCGCGACCTTGTCGTGCTTGCCGAGCTCGATGTCCAGCTCCTGCAGGACGTCGCGCGTGGTGAGCGCCGTCAGCTTCTTGGTGACCGGCTTCTTGGCGCCGTCCTTCACCCGGAACTTCTTGGGGGTGACGACCTCGACGTCCAGGCCGCCGCGGTCGATCTCGGCGCCACGGCTGACCGAGAGGTCGGCCTGCTCGAACCGGTTGCCGACCTGGTCCAGGGCGGCCCCGACGCTGGTGGCGGTGACCCAGTGCTCCTGGGTCTCGCCGTCGACGGTCAGCTCGAGGGGGCGGGCGAACCGCACGGCGACGCGGCTGCCGTCCGAGACCTCCTCGTCGAGGCCGGGGGCGACCACGTCGCGCTCGTCGACCTCGAGGCCCTCGGACTCCAGCACCTCGGAGACGGTGGTGGCGCCGAAGGCGCTCACCTCACGCGGCTCCCCGTCCACACTCAGGGTCACCGACTTCGAGAGGGTCGCGTAGCCGGCCGTCGTACCCGCGACGGCGAGGGCGACACCCGCGGCGACGACGGCGAGGGCCTTCTTGCTCTTGGTGGTGCGTGCGATCAGTTGGCGCACTGGGACATCCAATTCGTCGAGCTTCCCGGGGGTGTTCCGGCGCACCGCACACCCACCGCGGTCACGGTCCGGTGTGTGGGGAAGGACGGCCTCCGGATCTGCGGGGGGCCATCGGTGCGCTGGCAGGGGAGGTCCCTGGCCCGGCGTACGAGTTCAAGACCGTACGTGACGCACCCCCGGCCACCCAAGCCGTGACCCCGCGGTTCGGGACGAGTGTGTCCGGTCTCACGATCGCCCGGGATGACAGCGGGCGCTCGATGCTGCTACCACGCGCCGCCGTACGCCGCGCTGGTGTTGGCGTCCACGGCCGCGCACAGCCCGGCCAGGTCCTCGCCGCGCTCCTCGGCCATCGCCCGGAGCGTGACCGGCAGCAGGTAGGAGGCGTTGGGCCGGCCCCGGTACGGCGCGGGGGTGAGGAAGGGGGCGTCGGTCTCGACCAGCAGCCGGTCGGTCGGGGTGATGACCATCGCCTCGCGGAGCGCGGCGGCGTTGTTGAAGGTCACCGGACCCGCGAAGCTCAGCCAGGCCCCGCGGTCCAGGCAGGCGCGCGCGAAGTCGGCGTCGCCGGAGAAGCAGTGCATCACCCAGCGCTCGGGGGCGCCCTCGGAGTCGATGACCTCGAGCACCTCGTCGTGGGCGTCCCGGTCGTGGATCACCAGGGTCTTGTCCAGCCGCTTGGCCAGGTCCACGTGGCGACGGAAGCTGTCCTGCTGGGCGGCCCGGCCCTCCTCGCCGGTCCGGAAGTGGTCGACGCCGGTCTCCCCCACCGCACGCACGGACGCGTGGGCCTGCGCCAGCTCCTCCACCTCGGCCAGCGCCGCATCCAGCTCCCCGCGCTCGGCCAGCCGGGGTGCCTCGTTGGGGTGCACCGCGACGGCGGCCACGAGGGCGTCGTACCGGCGTGCGGCCTCGACGCTCCACCGCGAGCTGGTGAGGTCGTAGCCCACCTGCACGATCCGGGTGACCCCGACCGAGGCCGCCGTCCGGACCGCCTCGTCGGTGGCCAGCCAGGAGTCCTCGGGACCGTCGGCGATGTCGAGGTGGCAGTGGTTGTCGACGACCGGGTGCGGCAGCGGGTCGGGCACAGGTGGGCGGGTGCGGTCCCGGCGGGCACCGCTCTTCTCCTCCGTCGGTGCCCGGAAGCGGGTGGGTCGGTCGATCATGCGGCCACCGTAGCGGGGCCGTGGGGCCGACTCGGCGGTCAGCGGTGGACGGCGTCGTAGACCAC
>CAZRKV010000069.1:0-11936 GCA_964600305.1 uncultured Nocardioides sp.
GCGGGGAGGAGCACGTCGGCCCGGGCGAGGCGGTCCTCGGGCGGCAGCGCACGGAGGAGTCGCCGGACGGTGGTCCAGGCGGGTCCGGGCTCGCCGGTGGCGAACCTGATCAGGGCGCGGCCCAGCTGGGCCACCGGGTCGAACTCCGCGAGCCGGAACAGCGCCTCGGCCTCGTCGAGGCGTCCCTGTCGTCGTCGCAGCTCGCCGAGCTGGACCACCGCCTCCAGCCGCGAGGCGCGGGGTGAGTCGGCGAGGCGGCTGAGGCTCTCGGTGAGCTGCCGGTCGGCCGAACTGCTGGTGCCGCCGGCCACCTGGACCGAGGCGTGCTGGATCCGGCAGACGTGGAGCAGGGGGACCAGGTCGCGCTCGAGGCAGAGCGCCTCGACCCGACGGCACCAGTCCTCCGCGCGGGTGACGTCCCGGGTCTCGTGGCAGGCGGCGATCAGCCAGCACAGCACCTTGCCCGCCCACATCAGGTCCCCGACGTCGCCGGCCGTCGCCGCGGCCGCGGCGGAGTCGAGGCGCTCCATCCCGGCCTCGACCTCTCCGGCGCGGACCAGCGCGAGCCCCTGCAGGGCCAGGCCGACGAGCGAGAGGTCCCCGTCACCGGTCCGCCGCCCCACGTCCGCGGCGCGCACCGCGCACCTGAGGGCCTGCCCGGGGTCGTGGTGCACGGCGAGGGCCAGCTCGGCCTCGCGGACCGAGAGCCAGCCGTGCTGGGGGCCCTCCCCGGTCTCGGCAAGCAGCTCGCGGGCACGGCCCAGCCATCCCGTGGCCACCGACTCGCCGCGACCGAACAGCAGGGAGTCCCACGACAGCGCGATCGCGGCCCGGGCCGCGCCGAGGGGATCCGCGAGCTCGCGGTGGCGGCGGTACGCCGTCTCGCGCGCGGTGAGGCAGGTGTCCGCGTCGTCCAGCCACCAGCCGACCTGGGCCAGGCCCTCGTGGACCACCGGATCGTCGCCCTGCTCGATGGCCGCGCGGAAGGCACCGGCCGCCTGGCTCCACGAACCAGCGGCCAGCGCCTCCTGCGCAGCGTCGAGCGCAGCCACGGCCCCATCATCGCGCCCGGGCCACGCGGTGGGAAGCGGCAGCGTCGACCCGGTTGCGGGGTGGGTCAGACCCCGGCTCCTGCGGCCAACGCCTTCACGTCGGAGGTGGTCAACGGGTTGCCCGCGATGCCCCAGTCACCGCTGTGGACCTCCTCGACGAGGCACCAGGTGACGGGCCTCATGTTCTCGCCCTCGATCTCGACCATCGCGTCGGTCAACCGGCGTACGACCTCCTGCTTCTGCTCGTCGGTGAAGACGTTCTCGATCACCTTGACCTGGATCAGCGGCATGACGGTTCCTCTCGGTTCCGGCGCCCCGGGCGGGCGCCTGGGAAGAACACTCCCGTGGCGCGGTGCCCGCGCGCTTCGCCCGCTCCGGCCATCTTCGTGGTGTCGGATCTGGCCCGAACGGGCCATGCGGCTTCGTGATGGCGTGGATCCCTGTTGCCGAGCCCTTGCCTGCGTCAGGCTGGAACCCGACCGCAGCATGGGCGGCGGACGCAGCACACCGGCGAGGAGGGCGAGTCCCATGAGCACTGTGCGTGACAATCCCGACGAGCACCGCTACGAGATCTACGACGACGACCAGCTCGCGGGGTTCTCGGAGTACAAGCTCGGCAAGGACCAGATCACGTTCACCCACACCGAGGTGGATCCTGCCTTCGGTGGTCGTGGCCTGGCCCGGAAGCTCGTGGCGGAGGAGCTCGCCGATGCTCGCCGCCGTGGGCTGGGGGTCCTGCCGTTCTGCCCCTACGTGCGCAAGATCATCGCGGGTGACCCCGAGACCTACCTCGACCTGGTTCCGGCGAAGGAGCGCGCGCGGTTCGAGCTCCCTGGCCACATCGAGGTCGACGGGCCGGATGGTCGCTGAGGGGGCACCCTCCCGGGGGACCGGCCTGCGCTACGGGGAACCGGCGGGCCGTTGGGTGCTCGCCGCGACGGTGCTGGGCTCCGCGGTCGCCTTCCTCGACGCGACGGTGGTCAACATCGCCCTACCCGCCATCGCGGACGAGCTCGACGCCGGCGTCGCCGGCCTGACCTGGACGGTCAACGGCTACACCCTGACCCTGGCCGCGTTCGTCCTCATCGGTGGTTCGCTCGGTGACCGCATCGGCCGACGACGTGTCTTCATGGTCGGCGTGGCCTGGTTCGGGGTGGCGTCGCTCGCGTGCGCCCTGGCGACGACCATCGGCATGCTGGTCACCTTCCGTGCGCTCCAGGGAGTGGGCGCAGCTCTGCTCACACCTGGCGCGCTCGCGCTCCTGCAGGCGACGTTCCGGCAAGAGGACCGCTCGCGCGCGATCGGTGCCTGGTCGGGGTTGGCGGGCATCGCCGGGGCGGTCGGCCCGTTCCTCGGCGGTGCGCTCGTCGACCTGGCGTCCTGGCGCTGGATCTTCTTCATCAACGTGCCCGTGGTCGTGGCCGTCCTCGCCATCGCCGCCCGTCACGTCCCGGAGTCCCGGGACCCCTCGCCGCCCGGGCGACTCGACCTGGGCGGAGCGATCCTGGCTGCCGTGGGGCTCGGGTCCCTCACCTACGGGCTGTCCGCCTGGTCCGAGCTGGGGCTCGGCGCGGTCGCGGTCCAGGTCGGCATCGCCCTCGGCGTGTCCGCGCTGGCGGCGTTCCTGGCGTGGGAGGCGACCACCGCTCACCCGATGCTGCCCCTCGGCATCTTCGCCGCCCCGCGGTTCGGCGTCACGAACCTGGTCACGTTCCTCGTGTACGCCGCCCTCGGGGGCGTCTTCTTCTGGCTCGTGGTCACCCTGCAGGTGGTCTCCGGCTGGAGCCCGCTGTCCGCCGGTCTGTCCCTGCTGCCCGTGACCGTCCTGATGCTGCTCGGGTCGCCTCGCGCCGGTGTGGTCGGGGACCGGCTGGGTCCCCGGGCCCCGATGACCGTCGGTCCGCTCGTCGGCGCGCTCGGGGTGGGGTTGCTGGCCCGGATCGGGCCCGAGGCCTCCTACCTCGCCGACGTACTCGTACCGGTGACGCTCCTGGCGGTCGGGCTCACCCTCACCGTCACACCTCTGACCGCCACCGTCCTGGGCGCCGTCGAGGAGGGGCGGGCGGGCCTGGCCAGCGGGGTCAACAACGCGGTCGCCCGGACCGGTGGGCTCCTCCTCGTCGCGGTCCTGCCGGCGCTGACCGGCCTCTCGGCCGGTGGCTTCGGCGACCCGGCCGCCCTCGAGCCGGCGTTCGGCCGGGCGATGGTGATCACCGCGGTCCTGCTCGCCCTCGGCGGTGTGGTCGCCGCGGTGGCGATCGGACCGAAGCGGACCGCGGCACCGGCCGAGGTGGAACCGACCTGCCCGTCACGGCACTGTGCGGTCGACGCCACTCCGATGGGCGTGCGTGACTCCGACACGTGACCGGCACGCCGAGGACGGTCAGGAGAACCAGGGATTCGCGACCGAGCTGGGGTCGGGGCCGAGCGACAGCACCATGGCGGCCTCCTGCTCGTCCTCGCCTCGGTCGTCGACCCCCACGGTCCGTCGCTCCGAGGTCGGCCGGAAGCCGAACGCGCTGGCGAACGCCACCGCGGCGCCGTTGTCCGACCCGACCCAGAAGTACAGCCGCTTGCGTTCGTCGGCGGCGGCCTGTTCCGCAGCAGCCTGCACCAGCTTCCACGCCACGCGGCTCCCGCGTTCCTGGGGCACGACCCAGAGCCCGAAGACCTCGCTGGCCTCGTCGTCCTGCTCGAAGGCCTCCAGGCCGGCGATGCCCACCGGCTCCCCCTGGCGCTCGGCGACGAACCAGCGCGCGTTGCGGATCCGCTCCCGCCAGGTCTGCTCGTCGTACTGCGACTCCTCGTCGTGGCTGGCGACGAAGCTGTCGGGGGACTCACGCAGCGCCTCGAGCCGAAGGTCCCGGAAGATCTGCCAGTCGGTCTCGCTCAGCGGGCGGGTGCGGCTGTCGGTCATGGCTCCATCGTGGCACAGGCCACGGAGCGCCCCCGCGCTGCTTGGACCCGTCGGGTACACCTGTGGCCATGAGGCTGTTGAGAGGTGCCGCCGCGATCACGGTGGCGAGGAGGCTCTACCGCGAGGCCCGGAAGCCGGAGAACCAGCGCCGGATCAAGGAGGCCGTGGACAAGGTGAAGACCAAGGCCGGTCAGCGGCGACCCCGCTGAGTCAAGGAGCCGCGGGCGGGTAGTGCGTCACTTCCCCTTGTTCGGGTGGACCTTGTCGGTGACCGCCCCCTCGGAGGCCTTGCTGCGCTTGTCGGCGCGCTTCTCCTTGATGGACTTGCTGGACTTCTGGGACATGCGCTGCCGCGGCGACTTGTCGCTCATGGGGTATCTCTCTGAGAGGGGAGCCCGGACGGCTCCGTGTCTCGAGAGTACGCCCTCGCGCGGGTGCCCTGCGCCATTCGCCGGTGACGCCCTAACCTCGCCGGTGTGACCATCCACTCCGACCACCCGTTCCTGCCGCCGGAGGACGAGCGCGACCCGGTACGCCGCCTCCGCGGCCGCCTCGGCAGCGTGGTGACGCTGTGGACGAGCGGGGCCGGGCCCGAGCGGGCCGGCCTCACGGTCTCCTCCCTGATGGTCGCCGGGGGAGAACCGGGGCGGGTGCTGGCCCTGATCGACCCCGACTCGGACCTGCGCGAGGCGCTGGAGGACACCGGCGTCGCGGTCGTGCACCTCCTGCGGTGGGAGCACCGCGACCTGGCCGACGTCTTCGCCGGGGTCGCCCCGGCGCCGGGCGGGGCGTTCCGCCAGGCCGAGTGGGAGGACACCGACTGGGGCCCCCGGCTCACCACGGCGACGACGTGGGCCGGCGTACGCCTCGAGGAGGCCCGCACCGTCGGCTGGTCCGACCTGGTCACCGTGACCGTCGAGGAGGTCACCGCCGGCGACGAGCCCGACCCGCTGGTGCACCGGCGCGGCCGCTACGAGAGCCCGCGATGACCACCCCGGGGGAGACGGCCGCGGACACGGCGGGGGACACCGCCGCGATCCGGGTGATGGTCGTCGACGACCACCCGATGTGGCGCGACGCCGTCGCCCGCGACCTCGAGGCCGCCGGCCTGCGCATCGTCGCCACCGCCGGCACCGGGCGCGACGCCCTCGCCAGGGCCCCGGCCGCGAAGCCCGACGTCCTCGTGCTCGACCTGCAGATCCCCGAGCCGACCGGGGTGGAGGTCACCGCCGAGGTCCTGCGCGACGACCCCGACCGGCGGGTGCTCGTGCTCTCGGCGTCGGGGGAGGAGGCCGACGTGCTCGCCGCCGTCAAGGCCGGCGCCACCGGCTACCTGCTCAAGTCCGCCTCCCGCGAGGACCTGCTCGACGCCGTACGCCGCGTCGCGCGCGGTGACACCGTCTTCACGCCGGGCCTGGCCGGCCTGGTGCTGGGGGAGTACCGCCGCCTCGCCGAGGGCGGGGCCGGCGACGGCGACGGGACCCCGCGGCTCACCGACCGCGAGGTCGAGGTGCTGCGGCTGGTCGCCAAGGGGCTGTCGTACAAGCAGATCGCCGAGCGACTCGTCCTCTCCCACCGCACCGTGCAGAACCACGTGCAGAACACCCTGCGCAAGCTCCAGCTGCACAACCGCGTCGAGCTGACCCGGTACGCCATCGAGCGGGGACTGGACGAGGGATGAGCCGGTTGCTGGCGGAGGCCGAGGCCCTCTACGCGCTGGACCTGGGTGACTTCACCCCGACGCGCGACGCACGGGCCAAGGACCTGCGCGCCGGGGACCGCGACCTCGCCGCCGCGGTCAAGGCCCTGCGCAAGCCCTCGACGGCCGCCTGGGTGGTCAACCTCCTCGTCCGCCGCGAGACCGAGCAGGTCGACCAGCTGCTCGAGGTCGGCGCCGCGTTGCGCCGGGCCCAGGCCGGCCTCGACGCCGACCAGCTGCGCGCCCTCACCCGGGAACGCCGCCAGGTCACCGCCGCGGTCACCACGCGCGCCCGGGCCCTCGCCCGCGAGCGGGGGCACAAGGTGACCGACGCCGTCGCCGAGCAGGTCGAGGCCACGCTCACCGCCGCCATGCTCGACGAGGGGTGTGGCGCGGCCGTGCGCTCGGGGATGCTGCTCACCGCGCTCGAGACGACCGGCGTCGACACCGTCGACGCCGCCGGTGCCGTGGCCGTGCCCCAGGCGATCGGCCACGCCGCCACCCCGGTCGAGGACGAGCCACCGGGCCCGCCCGACCTGCACGTGGTCCCCGATCCCGACGCCGACCGCAAGGCCCGCGAGGAGGCCCGGGAGCGCCTCGAGGAGGCCCAGGCCGAGCTGGACCGGGCCGTCGCCGAGCAGGAGGAGGCCGCCGAGTCCGTCTCCCGGCTGCAGGCCCGCAGCCTGCAGCTGCAGAGCGAGCTGGAGGAGCTGCGCCGCCGGATCGCCGAGCACGAGGAGCAGCTCGACGAGGTGGACGGGGAGCTGGAGGAGGCCGAGGGTGCCCGCACCGAGGCCGACGACGCCGTCTCCGTGGCCACGCGCGCCCGCGACGAGGTCGCCGAGGAGGTCGAGCGCCTCGGGTCGGACTAGCAGCACCGCCCGCGGGCGTCAGCCCGCCCAGCCGGTGCTGCGGCGCACCGCCTCCGTCCAGCGGGCGTACGCCGCGTCCGCGGCCTCGCGGTCCGCTGACGGCTCGAACCGCCGGTCCAGCTGCCAGGTCTCGCGCAGCTCGTCGGTCGAGGTCCAGGTCCCGGTGCCGAGCCCGGCCAGGAACGCCGCGCCCAGCGCGGTGGTGTCCACGCCCCGGGGCCGCTCGACGGGGATGCCGAGCTGATCGGCCTGCAGCTGGCAGATGAGGTTGTTGTCGCTGGCCCCACCGTCGACCTTGAGCGTCTCCAGCGGCCCCATCGTCTCGAGCACGTCGCGGACCTCGAAGGCGATCGCCTCCAGCGTCGCCCGCACGAGGTGCGCGCGGGTGGTGCCGCGGGTGATCCCCAGGATCGTGCCGCGTGCGTGCGGATCCCAGTGCGGCGCGCCGAGCCCGGTCAGCGCGGGCACGAACACCACGCCGCCGCTGTCCTCGACCGTGCGCGCGACCGCCTCGGTCTCGGTGGCGGTGCCGACGATCTGCAACCCGTCGCGCAGCCACTGCACGGCCGCGCCGGTCACGAACACCGCCCCCTCGAGCGCGTAGGTCATCTCTCCCTCGGGGGTGCGCCACGCGGCGGTCGAGAGCAGCCCGGCGTCGCTGCGCACCACCTCGTCGCCGGTGTTGGTCAGCACGAACGACCCGGTGCCGTAGGTGCACTTGGACTCGCCCACCTCGAAGCAGGCCTGCCCGAAGAGCGCCGACTGCTGGTCGCCCGCGATCCCGGCCACCGGCAGCTCCAGGCCGGCGAACACCCGCGGGTCGGTCGTGGCCAGCTCGCCCCAGCTCGCGACCACCTCGGGCAGCGCCGCCATCGGCACCCCGAACATCTCGCACAGCTCGGCGGACCAGTCGCCGGCGTGCAGGTCGAACAGCAGCGTCCGGCTGGCGTTGGACACGTCGGTGATGTGCCAGGTGCCGCGCGTCATCCGCATGATCAGGTAGGAGTCGACGGTGCCGATCGCGTAGCGCCCCGACTCCACGAGCGCCCACGTGTGCGGCTCGTGCTCGCGCAACCAGGCGAGCTTGGTGCCGGAGAAGTACGGGTCCAGCCGCAGCCCGGTCAGCTCGGTGAGCCGCGGCTCGTGCCCCTCCTCGCGCATCCGCGTGCACAGGTCGGCGGTCCGCCGGTCCTGCCACACGATGGCCCGCCGGGGCGATCCCAGCGTCTCGCGGTCCCACAGGACCACGGTCTCGCGCTGGTTGGTGATGCCGATCCCGCGCAGCTGCGCGGCGTCGTACCGCCCCAGCACCTCGCGCGTGGCCGCCAGCGTCGCCTGCCAGATCTCCTCGGGCGTGTGCTCGACCCAGCCGCCCTGGGGGAAGTGCTGGGCGAACTCCTGGTAGCCGCGGGCCGCGACGCTCCCGTCGGGCGTGACCACGAGCGCGGTGACCCCCGTGGTGCCGGCGTCGATGGCGAGGATGCTCATGGGTCCCTCCGGTCGGTGGGGTGCTGGTCCCGGTGCTGGTCCCGGTGCTCGTCCAGCCAGGCCTCGTGGTCGGCGTAGGCCGCCCGGTGCGCGGTGTCGAGCTCGTGCAGTCGGGCCAGCTCACCCACCGGGTCGTCGTGGTCGTCCACGCGCAGGTCGGCCGCGACGTCGTCGAGGCCGCCGTAGCCGGCGCCGTCACGGACCACCAGCAGCGCCGCGGAGCGGGTGCCCCGTCGGTCGCCGCCGGCGTTCTCGCCCGCGCGGAGCACGGCCAGCAGCCGGTCGGCCAGCGGCTGGTCCTCGCCCTCGCCCCACGCCTCGAGCATCGCCTCCAGCACGCCGGGCCCGAGGAGGATGTTGCCGAGCACCACGACGCCGTCGCCGGCCAGCGCGCCGGCGTGCTCGGGGCACGCCCGGCCGGTGTGCCACGCCGTACCTCCGTCGAGGTCGACCAGGGCCACCTGCCGGTGGTCCCGGTCGGCGTCCTCCTCGATCATCCGCTGCACCGCCACCGAGGCGGTGGCACCCTCGTCGAGCAGGCCCAGGGCGATGCCCTTCCAGGCGACGTTGATCCGTGCCTGGGTGGCGATCGCGCCGACCCCGGCGACGGCCGCGGGCGTGGCGTTGCCGATCGCGAGGAACGCCGAGGCCGTGGCGATGCCCCACTCCACCTCGTCCGACGACCCGGTGGCTCGAGCACGGGCCACGACAGAGAAGGTCATGGCCAGACCCTAGTGGCCACGCGAGCGCCGGTGCTGGTGCCCGCACCGCGGCTGTGGCAGCGTGGTCCGCGTTCGAGCGCACCCTTCGTGGCAGGAGTCGAGATGAGAGTCGGAATCCTCACCGGCGGCGGGGACTGCCCGGGCCTGAACGCCGTGATCCGGGCCGTCGTGCACCGTGGGGTCACCGCGCACGGTGCCGAGGTGCTGGGCTACCTGGACGGCTGGAAGGGCCCCCTGGAGCGCCGGTCCCGTCCGCTCGGGCTCGCCGACGTCGACGGCATCATCACCCGCGGCGGCACGATCCTGGGCTCCAGCCGCACCAACCCGTTCAGCCTCGACCAGGGGGTGGAGCGGATCCAGGAGAACCTCGCCGCCGACGGGGTGGACGCCCTGGTCGCCCTGGGCGGGGAGGACACCCTCGGCGTGGCGACCCGGCTCGCGGAGCTCGGGGTCCGGGTGGTCGGCGTCCCGAAGACGATCGACAACGACCTCTCGGCCACCGACTTCACCTTCGGTTTCGACACCGCCGTCAGCATCGCCACCGAGGCGATCGACCGGTTGCACACCACGGCCGAGTCCCACCACCGGGTGCTGGTCGTGGAGGTGATGGGCCGCCACGCCGGCTGGATCGCGCTCCACTCCGGCATGGCGAGCGGGGCGAGCGTCGTCCTCCTGCCCGAGCACCCCTTCGACATCGACCAGGTCTGCGGGTACGTCGAGTCCCGCTTCGCCACGGGGCACGCCCCCGTCGTGGTCGTGTCCGAGGGCGCGGCTCCCGCGACCGGCGACCTCACCCTGCAGTCCGGGGAGCGCGACGCCTTCGGCCACGTCCGTCTGGGGGGCGTCGCCGACCAGCTGGCCTCGGTGATCGAGGAGCGCACCGGCCACGAGTCCCGCTCGGTCGTGCTCGGCCACCTGCAGCGGGGCGGCACGCCCACGTCGTTCGACCGCTGGCTGGCGACACGCCTGGGCCTGCAGGCCGCGGATGCCGTCGCCGAGGGCGACTTCGGGACGATGACGGCCCTGCGCGGGACCCGGATCGTGCGGGTGCCGCTGACCGAGGCCACCGGGGAGCTGAAGGTGGTCAGCGCGGAGGAGTACGCCGAGGCGCAGGTGTTCTTCGGCTGAGGGGCGAGCCATGTCGGACCAGGTGACCTCGCGGGCCGGCACGCCCGAGGAGGCCGGTGAGCTCCGGCGCGTCCTCGGCCCCAGGCTGCTGCTGTTCTTCATCGTCGGCGACATCATCGGGGCCGGGATCTTCGCGATCACCGGCGACGTGGCCGCCGAGGTCGGTGGGGTCGCGTGGCTGCCGTTCCTCGTGGCCTTCGGGGTGGCCACCCTGACCGCCTTCTCCTACCTGGAGCTGGTCACGAAGTATCCCCAGGCCGCGGGCGCGGCGCTGTACGTGCACAAGGCGTTCGGGATCCACTTCGTCACCTTCCTGGTCGCCTTCGCCGTGGTGGCCTCGGGGATCACCAGTGCCTCCACCTCGTCCGGGCTGGTGGCGGAGAACCTGCTGATCGGGCTGGACCAGGTGTGGGACGTCGTCCCCACCGGGGACACCGCGACGCTGCTGGTGGCACTCGGCTTCATGGTGCTGCTGGCGGCGATCAACCTGCGGGGCGTGCACGAGAGCGTGAAGTTCAACGTCGTGCTCACCCTGGTCGAGGTGACGGCGCTGGCGATCATCGTCGGCATCGGGCTGTGGGTGGTGTCCCAGGGCACCGGCGACGTCAGCCGGATCGTGGTCTTCGAGTCTCCGGAGGAGAAGGGCCTGTTCGGCGCGGTCACGGTCGCCACCGCCGTCGCCTTCTTCGCCATGGTGGGCTTCGAGGACTCGGTCAACATGGTCGAGGAGACGCGGGACCCCGCGCGCACCTTCCCCCGCGCGATGCTCACCGGGCTGGGGCTGTGCCTGCTGGCCTACGTCCTGGTCGCCCTCACCGTGGTCATCGTCATCCCTCCCGGTGACATCACCGACCCGGAGAACCCCGACGCGGGGATCCTCCTCGACGTGGTGCGCGTCGGGGCGCCGGAGGTCCCGATCGACTCCGTCTTCCCCTTCATCACGGTCTTCGCCGTGGCGAACACCGCCCTGATCAACATGCTGATGGCCAGCCGCCTCGTCTACGGCATGGCGAAGCAGGACGTGCTGCCCCGGGCGCTGGGGCTGGTCCTCCCCGGCCGCCGGACCCCGTGGTCGGCGATCGCCTTCACGACGCTGCTCGCGCTCGGCGTGATCACCTACGTGCGCACCAACACCGAGAGCGGCGTGGTCGTCGCGCTGGCCGGCACCACCGCCCTGCTCCTGCTCGTGGTCTTCACCGTGGTCAACGTGGCGGTCCTCGTGCTGCGGCGGCGCGGCAGTGGCCGGCGCGGCGGCTTCCGGGCCCCGACGGTGGTGCCGGTGCTCGGCGCCGTGATCTGTGGCTTCCTCGTCGGTCCGTGGGCCCGCAACGCCGACGACTACATCCAGTACCGCCTCGGGGGCGCACTGGTGCTGGTCGGCGTGGTGCTGTGGGTGTTCACGTGGATCATCAACCGGGGACTGCGCGCTCGCCGCACCGGCTTCCGCGACGTCGAGCACCTGGGGGAGTGAGAGCGGGGACACCGGGGTTCGTCCGGCCGGGCCGGTGTCGGTGGGTCGCCCGGCGTAGGCTGGAGCGGTGAGCACCATCCCCGACCTCGCTTCCCTCCACGCCATGGGCGCGGCCCAGCAGCCGTCGTACCCCGACGACGCGGAGCTGCAGCGCGCGATCAGCCGCCTGCGGACCTCCCCGCCGCTGGTCTTCGCCGGCGAGTGCGACGACCTCACGGACAAGATCGCCGCGGTCAGCCGCGGCGAGGCGTTCCTGCTCCAGGGCGGGGACTGCGCGGAGACCTTCGCGGGCGCGACCGCCGACAACGTGCGCAACAAGCTGCGCGTCCTGCTGCAGATGGCGGTCGTGCTCACCTACGGCGCCTCCATGCCCGTGGTCAAGGTGGCCCGGATCGCCGGACAGTACATCAAGCCCCGGTCGAACGAGATCGACGCCAACGGGCTGCCGGTCTACCGCTGTGACATGATCAACTCACTGGAGCCGACGCCGGAGGCGCGCGTACCCGACCCGCAGCGGATGATCCGCGCGTACGCCAACGCCTCCAGCGCCATGAACATGCTGCGGGCCTACCTCGGCGGCGGCATGG
>CAZRKV010000070.1:0-9571 GCA_964600305.1 uncultured Nocardioides sp.
AGACGTCCCGGCTGCCGTCGACCCGTGAGTCGCGGCCTGCCCTGATCGGCCTGGCGATCGTGCTGATCGTCGGTGGTGCCCTGGCCTCGGTGTGGCTGGCCCTGCAGTCCGGGGACCGGGCGTGGTTCGTCAAGGTCGAGCAGGAGGTCGGCCAGGGGGCCACCATCACCGAGGACGACCTCGGCCGGGTCAGCCTCCCCGCCGACTACACCGACGCGATCCCCACCGACCAGCTGGACGACGTGGTCGGCCAGGCCGCGACCACGCGGCTGCTCTCCGGAAGCGTCCTGACCCCGGACATGGTCGCGCAGGACGCCGGTGTCGGCGAGGACCGGACCCAGCTCACCGTGCCGGTCGACTCCAGCCCGTTCATCCGCGGCCTGCAGCCCGGCGCCCAGCTCGCGCTGGCGATCGGCGGCACCGACGGGGGACGTACGGCGGTGCAGGCCGAGCTGGTCTCGGAGGCCGTCTCCGAGGACGACGGGCTCGGCGGCGCCGGGCGCGACACGGTCCCGATCGTGGTGTCCATCGACGCCTCCTGCCTGGGCACGGTCGCCCAGGGGATCGAGGACCAGGCCGTCACACCGGCGCTGATCGGCGGCGACACCGCCGGTGTCGTGACCGAGACCTGCGGGGGCTGAGGTGGGCCTGCTCGTTGTCGCCTCCGCCAAAGGCTCGCCCGGCGTCACCACCACCTCGCTGCTGGTGGGCGGGTTGTGGCCGCGGCGGTCCGTGGTCGCCGAGTGCGACCCCTCAGGTGGTGACGTGGTCTGGCGGATGCCCTCCCCGACGGGCCAGCCCCTGGACCCGCAGACCGGGCTGTTGACCCTGGTCGCAGCCGGCCGCCGGAACCTGCACCCGGGCCTGATCCTCCAGCACACCCAGCAGATGGTCGGGGGCCAGGACGTGCTCCCGGGGGTCACGGTGCCAGAGCAGGCGAGCGGCGTACGGTGGGAGGACGTCGGCGAGCTGTTCGCCCAGGCGCCGGGGCTGGACCTGATCGCGGACCTGGGCCGGATCGGCGCCCGTACGCCGCAGAACGCGCTGCTGTCCCGGGCCGCCGCCGTCGTGCTCGTCGTCGACACCGTGCCGAGCAACGTGGTGCACCTGCGCGAGCGGCTCGGCCGGCTGCGCCAGGAGCTCGGCGGCCCGATGGCCCCGCCCCACCACGTGGTGGTGGTCGCCCCGCCGAAGCGGCAGCGGGCGGTCCGGGAGGTCCGGGAGGCGCTCGAGCGGGCGGAGGGCGACGTGGAGGGCGTGCACCACCTCGCGCACGACCCCTCGGGGGCCGGCTTCTTCCTCGGCCAGGTGCGCGGGCGGGCCGAGCGGACCGCGCTGGTCCGGTCCGCGCGGCCGCTGGTCGAGCACCTGGCCGAGCGGACCGCGGCCCTGTTCGTCGAGGACCGCCGAGGTGACGAGGACCCCGACGCCGAGGTCGAGGCCGGCGCGGGTGTCGAGGAGGAGAGATGACCGACCACGACCTGGTGCGCGCGCTCCGCGTGCAGGTCGCCGACCGGCTCAACGAGCAGCGCCGACGCGACCAGATGAGCGGGGTCACCGCGATGACGCCCGACGACGAGCGGGAGTACGCCCGCTCGCTGATCGTCCAGGTGCTCGAGGACCACGCGCGCTACGAGGTGGCCGAGGGGAGGTCGCCGCTCTCCCCCGAGGACGAGATGGCGGTCGCCCAGGCGATCCACTCCGCGCTGTTCGGGGTCGGCCGGCTCCAACCGCTCCTGGAGGACCCCGACGTGGAGAACGTCGACATCAATGGCTTCGACCACGTCTTCGTGCAGTACGGCGACGGTCGCGAGCAGCGGCACCCCCCGGTTGCCGAGAGCGACGACGAGCTGATCGAGCTGATCCAGGTGCTCGCGGCACACACCGGGCTGTCCAGCCGCTCCTTCGACTCCGCGAACCCCCAGCTCGACCTGCGGCTGCCCGACGGCTCGCGCCTGTCGGCGGTGATGAACGTCTGCGCCCGCCCAGCGATCTCGGTGCGAAAGGCCCGCCTGGGCCGGGTGTTCCTTCCCGAGCTGGTCGACAACGGCACCATGTCCTCGGACGTGGGTGACTTCCTGCGCGCCGCGGTGCTGGCCCGCAAGAACATCATGATCGCCGGCGCCACCAACGCCGGGAAGACCACGATGCTGCGGGCCCTGGCCAACGAGATCCCCGCCCACGAGCGGCTGGTCACCGTGGAGCGCGCCCTGGAGCTCGGGCTCGGGGAGTACGACGACCTCCACCCCAACGTGGTCGCCTTCGAGGAAAGGCTGCCCAACTCCGAGGGTGTCGGCGGGGTCACCATGGCCGAGCTGGTGCGCCGCTCGCTGCGGATGAACCCCTCCCGGGTGATCGTCGGCGAGGTGCTGGGCGACGAGATCGTGACCATGCTGAACGCGATGAGCCAGGGCAACGACGGGTCGCTGTCGACGATCCACGCCAACTCCTCGCTCGAGGTGTTCAACCGGATCGGCACCTATGCGATCCAGAGCCGCGAGCGGCTCCCGCTGGAGGCCACGACGATGCTGATCGCCGGAGCGCTGGACTTCGTCGTGTTCCTGCGTCGGATCAGGGACCACCACGGCAACGCGATCCGGGTCGTCGAGAGCATCCGCGAGATCGTCGGCCAGGACGGGCAGGTGCTCTCCAGCGAGGTGTTCGCCCCCGACGCCGACGGCCGGGCCGCTCCGCACTCGCCGATCGCCTGCATCGACGAGCTGGAGGAGCACGGCTACCGGCCGTTGGTCCACGGCAGGTGGGCCTGATGCTGGAGGAGCTGCGCCTGCCGCTGGCCGCGACCGCGGGTGCGGTCGTCGGCGTCGGCTGCGCGATGCTCCTCCTGCGGACCTACCGCCGCCCGCCGAGGGCCGGCTCCGCCACCCCCCGGAAGCGCCGGTCGGCGAGCGCGACCCGGCGACAGGTCCGGATGGCGCTGCTCGGGCTGGCCGTCGGGCTGGTGACCCTCCTGGTCACCCGATGGGTCGTGCTCGCCCTGGTCCTCGGCGGTGTCGTGGCGCTGTGGGACCGACTGTTCGGCGGGGCGAAGCTCGAGCGGCAGGCCATCGTCCGTGCCGAGGGGCTGGCCGGCTGGATCGAGGCGCTGCGCGACACGATCGCCGGCGCGGTCGGGCTGGAGCAGGCGATACCCGCCACCGCCGCCAACGCCGCCCCGTCCATCCGTCCCGCGCTGAACCTCCTCGTCGACCGGCTGCGGGTGCGCGAGCCGTTGCCGGACGCGCTGATGAAGTTCGCCGACGACCTCGACGACGCCTCCGCCGACCTGGTCGTGGCGGCCCTGGTCCTCAACGCCCGGCTGCGCGGCCCCGGGCTGCGCGACGTGCTCACGGCCCTGGCGAATTCCGCGCGCGACGAGCTCGACGTACGTCGGCGGGTCGAGGCCAGCCGTCGGAGCACGCGGCGCAGCGTGCAGGTGGTGGTCGGCGTGATCGTGCTGGTGGCCGGGGCCCTGGTGCTGTTCAACCCCACGTACGTCGAGCCCTACGGCACCGTCATCGGCCAACTGGTGCTGGCCGGGGTCCTCGCCATGTTCGGGGTCAGCGTGCTCTGGCTGCGCCGGCTCTCCGGCGTGAGCGAGCCCGAGCGGTTCCTCATCAACGCCCGGGCCCACTCGGTCCGGCCGCCCGTGGCCACGGAGACGACGGGGGCCCGCCGGTGATCGCCCCGGCGTTCGCGGGAGCCGCCGTCGGGCTCGGGGCCCTGCTGCTGGTGGTGGTGCTCTCCCGCCCGGTGCCCGGGGTCACGGCGACCCTGAACCGCCTCGACCGCACCCGGCGCCGGTCGCTCACGACCAGCGCCGCCTCCACCACCTCCGAGGCGACCTCCCGCGTCGACGGCCTGCTCAACGGGATGCGCGAGGGCCTGGGGACCCGGCTCGAGAGCGCGGCCACGGCACGCGGGTGGCAGTTCCACCGGACCCGTCAGGACCTGGCGATCATGAACCGGCCCCTGTCCACCCACCTCGGGAGCAAGCTCCTGCTCGCCCTCGTGGCGTTCCTCTGGATCCCCGCGGCGCTGTGGGTCACCGGGTTCGCCACCAGTCCCACCATTCCCCTCGTCGGTTCGCTGGCCGCGGGGGCGGGCGGGTTCTTCCTGCCCGACCTCCAGCTCCACCGGGAGGCGGAGGAGCGACGCCGGGACTTCCGCCACGTGACCGGGGCCTTCCTCGACCTGGTCGGGATGAACCTCGCCGGCGGTCGGGGGCTGCCCGAGGCCCTGATGGCGGCCTCGTCGTTCGGGGACCACTGGGCGATGGTGCGGCTGCGCCAGGCGCTCTCCAACGCCCGGATCATGGGCTGGACCCCGTGGGAGGGGATCGCCCGGCTGGGTCGGGACCTGGGGGTCGACGAGCTGCGCGACCTCGCCTCCGCCCTGGCCCTGGCGGGCGACGAGGGTGCGCGGATCCGGTCCTCGCTGCTGGCCCGGGCCGAGAGCATGCGCCGCAAGGAGCTGGTCGACGTCGAGGGCGCGGCGGGGGAGAGCTCCCAGTCGATGCTGATGGCGCAATTGCTGATGTGTGTCGCCTTCTTGGTATTCTTGGCCTACCCAGCCGTCAGCCAGCTGGGGTGAGTCGCGTGGTCTCAGCACCATTACGAGGGGAAGGTTCATGTTCGCGCCGGAGTTCGTCCATGCCCGAGCGATCATCAGCATCGTCCGGGGCCGCGCGGCCCAGGCTCGTCGTGAGGGTCGCAACGAGATCGGGGCCTCCGCCATCGAGTGGGCCATCATCTCCGCGGTGGTCGTGCTCCTCGCGCTCATCGTCGCCGGGGTCATCCGCAGCGTCGTCACGGAGAACTCCGCGAAGATCGAGCAGGGCTCGAACACGGGCTGATCCAGCCCGGCGGCCGATGAACGGGGAACGGGGCCCACGACGCGCTGACCGCGGTGGGGAGCGCGGCACCAGTGCCGTGGAGTTCGCGATTATCGCCCCGATCCTGCTGCTGCTGATCTTCACGATCATCCAGGGCGGCCTGTACTTCCACGCCCGAAACACCGCCCAGTCCGCGAGCCGCGAGGGTGTGTCGTACCTCCGCCTGGCCGGCAACAACTCGGACCCGATGGCCTTCGCCGCGGCCGCCGAGGACGTCACCGAGGGGTACGCCTCCCGGATCGGGCGGCTGCGCAATGTCACCGCGGTCGGGACGATCGACTCCAGCACCGGCCGGGTCCGGATGCTCGTGGTGGGCGAGGTGGTCCTGCCGGTGGGCGGCACCGTGCAGATCCAGCAGAGCTCCACGGCGACGCTCGAGCAGTTCCGCGGTGACGAGCGCGAGGGCGAGGCGGCGTCGTGACCGCGGTACGCCAGCGGGGCACGGCCAGCCTCGAGGTGGTGATGATCGCTCCGTTCCTGCTCGCCCTGCTGATGCTGGTGATCGCCTTCGGCCGGTATGCCCAGACCGAGAGCCTGGTCGACCAGGCGGCGCGTGACGCCGCGCGCGCGGCGACGGCGCAGAACGAGCGGGGCGCCGTACCGGACGAGGTCGACCGGGTGGTGGAGGAGTCCATGGACGATGCGCCCGGCTCCTGCCGGAGCAGTGCCCGGGGCAGCGCCGAGATGACCCCGGGTGCCTTCGGCCTCCCGGACCCCGGCGATCCGCTCGCGATCGACTCGGTCAGCGTGACCGTCAGCTGCTCGCTGGACCTGGGGGACCTGGCGGCCCTGCCGCTGCAGACCGTCGAGATCGAGCGCACCTTCACCAGCCCGCTCGACCGCTACCGGGGGTACCAGTGAGGTCGGGCTGGCGCCGGCGGAGCCGGCTGGGGGAGCGTGGGTCGATCACGCCGTTCGTGGTGATCGTCTCGCTCGGGATCCTGCTGCTCGCGGCGCTCGTCGTCGACGGGGGCCGCCAGCTCAACGCCAAGGGCCGCGCCATCGCCTACGCCCAGGAGGCCGCCCGCGCCGGGTCGCAGGCGGTCGACGTCACCGACCCCGAGCTCGACCTGGTGCCGGCGCGGGCCCTGGCCGCCGCACGGGCCTACTGCGACCGGGCGCGATCGGTCGACGACCAGCTCGGTCGGTGCGAGCCCCGGATCACGACGGTCAACGACGAGGCCGGCGACTTCCTGGCGGTGCAGGTCTCCACCCACGTGCAGGCGGACGCGATCCTGCTCGGGATGATCGGACAGCACGTCCTGGACGCGACGGGGGACGCCCTGGCCCGTCCGGTCAGCGGCATCTCCGAGGCCGACAGCGGCAAGGTCTCCACCGTCGGGCCACCCGACGTCGGTGAGCCGTCGGAGGGACCGGAGCCGCCGACCGCTCCACCCGGTCCCCCGGACATCTCCGTCTCCCCCTGTGCCACCGAGAGTCCCACCCCGACCGACGAGCCTTCGGGGCCCGGCAACGGTGGTGACGGCGGGAATGGCGGTGACAACGGTGGCGGTGGCGGCGGCGGTGACAACGGCGACGACGAGGACGGGGGCGACTCGGCGCCCTCTCCGAGCCACGACCCGTGCGAGACCCCGTCGAGCTGACGTGGGGATCAGCGCTGCCGACGACTTCTGCCCCGGCGAGGGCGTGGGGTAACGTGACCGCGGCGTCGCGGGTGCCCGGTGCCGGGGGTTCGCGTCATGATCTGACCGGTGGCCCGTCTCCTGGACGGTGTCGATGATCGAGCTCCGTTCGGGGGGATGCACAGTGCGCACCAGGTGCGGACGCACCCAGCTGGCCCTGCCTGCCCTGGCAGCCGCGCTGTTGTTGGTACTGGCCGCTTGTGGCGGTGATGGCTCCTCGGCCGAGCCGTCGCCGAGCGAGTCGCCGGAGGCCGAGAGCACCTCGCCGTCGCCGTCGGAGACCGAGCAGGCAGGTCCGCCGGAGCAGCCCCGGGGCAAGCACGGGGTCACCTATGACATCCAGAACTGGGACGAGTACGCCGAGGAGCCGGTGGTGCTGGCCTGGAAGCAGGCCCGGGAGGCCGGGGCCGCTTCGATCAACCAGGGCGAGATGGTCCAGGAGGCCCTGCGCCTCAACCGCGGGCCCGCGCGACGCCAGCTGGTGGCGGGAGCCCAGCAGTCCTGGGAGAACAACTGGCACATGAAGAAGGTCTCTGCGATCCGCATCCAGGACGTGCGCCAGCGCGGTGACCGGGCACGGGTGGTCTCGTGTGAGTGGGCGCCGGGCGTCAGTGCCTACCAGCAGAACGGGGACGCCATCGCGCCGGTCGAGAAGGAGTGGCGGCGCGCGATCTCCCAGCTCCGGCAGCAGGGGGAGCAGTGGCGGATCACCACTGGAGAGTACGACGGGAACTGCAAGGGGGGACCGCCACAGTGAGGTCGATCGGTACTGGGGCCCGCATGGTGCTGGCCGGAGTCCTGGCGGTTGCCGGACTGGCGGCGGTGGAGATCACGTCTCCCACCCCTGCTGCCGCGTGCAACCCGGCGTTCGAGGACTGTGGCTCCACGGGAGCCCCGGATTCGGGCACCCCGGTGGTCGAGTCGTCGCCGACGCAGACGGCGGAGTACGACCCCCCGCAGCCGGCGCCGTCGTCGCCGTCGGAGCCGGCGCCGCCGCCCGTGTCGTGCACGGTGTATGCCAATGGCACGGGGATGGGGTCCTACTGCCGGCAGATCGGTGCTGGTGGTGGGACCTCGAAGACGTTGCGGGAGCGGTTCGGTGGCCAGTCGTTGCAGCGGTGTCGCTACGAGCAGGTGCCCGAGGGGGTGCCGGTGCCGTTCAACGCCCGCCCGGACGAGGGCCGGTACCTGCTGATGTCGTGCCTGGAGAACATCGACCTGGACACCTACGACGGCGGTCCGGACCGGTCGGTGCAGATGTCGGTGGTGTTCGTACCGCACGGCCGCGACATCAGCGACCGGAACAATGCGATCACCGATTTCCTGTGGACCGAGGTGACGTCGGCGGCGAACCAGATGCCGGTGCCGGTGCTGGTGACCCAGCCGAACCCGGTGCCGATCGTGGGGTCGCCGACGTACTTCACCTTCCGGTGGCTGGATCCGCAGACCAAGCAGGTCGTGGCCCAGGGCCCCTACGGTGATCGGCCCGGTGGTGGCCCGTTCCGGCAGGTGCGGGTGCGGGGTGGTGACCTGGTGATGCGGGCGGAGGCGACCCGGTTGGTGATCGACCCGAACCAGGAAGGCATCGACCCGGTGGTCTGTGACCCCTCGACGCCGTACCAGGAGGGTGCTGCGCCGGCCGACCAGCCCGAAGATGCCTGCAAGATCACTTTCCCGCGCTCCTCGGCCTCGGCCGAGGAGCTGGCCACCGCGCCGATCCCCGAGCACGTCGAGGACGCCTTCTACGCCTCGGTCCAGGTGCAGTGGCGGGTCACCTACGGCCAGCCCGGCGACATGCGGCAGCTCGGGGACGGGTTCACCATGGGCGTGGGCCAGGTGATCCCGGTCCAGGAGGTCCAGGCCCCCAACCAACCACCCACCGTCATCTACTGATCCCCCTGATGAACCCCATGAGGTGAGAGTCAATGCCAACAGTGATGGAGCGCCCCACTGAGGGCACCCGGCTGCCACGATCAGCCGGGCTGCCGGGCCGCGGGGCCCAGGTCGCCCGCGGCCTGCTCGCGCTGGTGGCCACGGCCGCCATGGTCGTCGGCGTGCCGGTCCTGCTGTACGCCGCCTTCGGAACCCCGTGGCCCGACAGCGCGCCGTCGATGGAGTGGCTGACCCAGCCCACCTCGACCGAGACGGTGCTCGGCGTCCTGGCCGCCGTCGTGTGGCTCGCCTGGGCGCACTTCGTGGTGTGCCTGGTCGTGGAGGCGATCGCCGAACGGCGCCACCGCGGCCTGGCCCCGCAGGTCCCGGGCGGCGGTGTGGGCACCCAGGCCCTCGCGCGCCGGGCCGTGGCCACGATCGCGCTGCTGGCCGGCACGGCCGCGGGCACGATGGGCACGGCCGCCGCGGCCGCGGCGCCGGGGAGCGACAGCGCCAGCACGCCGGCCGCGTCGACCTCCACGGTGGTGGCCGGCGAGGAGACCGGCTCCCGGGCGGGCACGGACGCCACGGCGAGGGGTGGCGCCCAGGACGCCGACCGGGCCGCCGGCGCCCAGGGCAAGGGCACCCAGACAGGCCTGCCGCAGCAGGCCGACCTGGTGCAGGCCCAGGCGGCCCACGCCGGCCTGACCACCTACTACGAGGTCCGTCCCCCCGAGGGCCGCAACTACGACACCCTCTGGGACGTCGCCGAGCGCTACCTCGGCAGCGGTGTCCGCTACAAGGAGGTCTGGGAGCTCAACCGGGGGCTGGCCCAGGCCGACGGGCGGATGCTCCGCGATGCCGACCTGATCCACCCGGGCTGGGTGCTCCGGCTCCCCAACGACGCCCGCGGTCCCGGGCTGAAGGTGGTCCACCACGAGGCCGAGGCGAGCTCGGGCGGCCCGGCGGTCGTCGAGGCCGGGCACGACACCTCCGCCGCACAGGACATCGGCGGCCAGGCCGAGGCCGGTGCCACGGGGGCCGCCGGGGGTTCCGGCGGTTCCGCCGGCGTGGGCCCGGCGATCGTGGACGAGGCGTGGCGCCCCCTGTTCGGTGTGGCCGGCGGGCTCGCCCTGGCCGGCGCGTTCCTGGGGCTTCGCCGCCG
>CAZRKV010000070.1:9671-11799 GCA_964600305.1 uncultured Nocardioides sp.
CGCCTCGCCGCCCCGCTGCACGGCATCGACGTCACCGCTCAAGTGCTGTCCGTGCCGGCGATGCGCGCGATCACCGAGCTCTACGACTTCGAGGAGGCCGAGCGCGCGGTGTCGCTGGACCAGGTCGTGGACCGGATCCACGCCGAGGGGCCGACCCCGGCCACCCGTGCCGACGTCCACCTGGGCGTCCTCGGTCCGGTCAGCCTGACCGCCCCGGGTGAGGTCGACGACGACCGCCGCGAGTTCCTCACCGAGCTGGCCTGCTTCCTGGCGATGCACCCCGGCGGGGTGCACGCCAACCGGATCAGCGCCGCCCTGTGGCCGCGCGGGGTCGAGCCACAGGTGAGGGACAGTGCGCTGCGTCAGCTCGCCACCTGGCTGGGCACCACCGACCAGGGAGGCCCGGTGCTGGCGGAGGCATCCGGGGTGTGGAGCCTCGCCCCGGGCGCCGTCTCGGTGGACTGGGACGACTTCCGCGCCTCGCTCAACGCCACCGGGCGCCAGCCCGACCGCGCCGAGCACCACCTGCGCGCGGCCCTGGACCAGGTGCGCGGGCGTCCCTTCGCCGAGGTCCCGGCCGGCCGCTACGGCTGGCTGGAGACCACCTCCACCGAGTCGGACATGACCCTCGCCGTCGTCCTCACCGCGTCCAGCCTGGCCGAGAAGGCCGCGGCCCGCAGGGACGCCGGGGCCGCCCGAAGCGCCCTGCGCGACGGACTCGCGCTGGCACCGGCCAGCGAGGAGCTGTGGAGCTCCTGGCTGCGCCTCGAGGCGGCCCTCGGCGACGACGAGCAGCTGCGCGGGGTCACCGACGCGATGTACGACGCGATCGCCGAGCACGGCTCGCCCGTCGGGGCCGGTCCGCAGACCGACGCCCTCGTCGACGAGCTGCTGCCCGGCTACCGCTCGCGGGTCGCCTGAGTTCGCGTGGCCAAAGGGCCGTCGGGCGAACCGGGGAGCACAGTGGGGAGCCCGGAACGCGCCTGAGGCGTCACCGACTCCCCGATGATCCTGCCGGGAGGAGGACACGGGTGCTCATCTGGGTGGGAATCCGGTTTGGGTCCGAGGCCCGGATGCGGCGACAATGGGCCCAGGTGCCGGCGAGGACGCGGAGGACGACGTGGCGCAGAAGAGTGAACGGCCCGTGCTCAGCGGGCTTGCCGCGCTCGTCACGGTCGGTCTGGTCGTGGGCGTGATCCTGGGAGGCGCGACCCTGTTCGCGACCAACGTGCTCGGGTTCGGCGGGTCCGACGAAGCCTCGGGGGAAGCCGGGGAGCAGGAGTCGCTCTACCTGCCCGAGCCGCAGCCCACCGAGACCCCCACCGGCCCCTCGATCACCCTGGCTCCCGGCGAGGAGGAGCCCTCCCCCGAGGAGTCGCCCTCGCCGACCGAGACCAAGTCGAAGAAGCCGAAGAAGCAGATCTCGCTGACCTCCCCGCAGAACCAGGCCGCCCCCATGGCCCGGATCGACCTCACCGGGACCTACCAGCAGGGCGAGGGCGCCATCCTCATGGTCCAGCGCCACGAGAACGGCTCGTGGAGCGACTTCGGGGTCACGATGTCGGTCAGCGGCGGCACCTTCTCCACCTACGTCCAGACCGGGCGCACCGGCGAGCAGCGGTTCCGGGTCGTCGACACCGACTCGGGCAAGGCCTCGAACGTGGTCCGGATCCAGGTCGGCTGACCTGCCGCGACCCAGGCGCGCTCCCCACCGGCCTCCCGACCGGGCTCTCGACTGGGTTCCCCGTGTCGGGCCGCCCGGGGCCGGGTACCGGGCTGCGGGAATGGAACGCCGAACCCCTGCGTTGAGGACCATGACAGAAGTTGAGTCGAACCGGCTCAGGTAATTTGTCTTCCGGGGCGTCCCGCGGCAGTCTGGGGGGCACCTGCAAGGCAACCAGCCCGGTACTCAAGCAAGCACCCACATCCCAGAACCCGGAGGTACCCCCCATGGCTCGAGCGGTCGGCATCGACCTCGGTACGACGAACTCCGTTGTCTCCGTCCTCGAAGGTGGCGAGCCCACCGTCATCGCCAACGCGGAGGGCGCCCGCACCACCCCGTCGGTGGTCGCGTTCTCCAAGTCCGGCGAGGTTCTCGTCGGTGAGGTCGCCAAGCGGCAGGCCGTCA
>CAZRKV010000071.1:0-11198 GCA_964600305.1 uncultured Nocardioides sp.
CGAGTTCACCGTCGAGCGGGGCAAGATCTGTATGCTGAAGACCAGCGTCGGCAAGCGCACCGCGGCGGCCGCCTTCCGCATCGCCACCCAGCTCGTCGACGAGCACCTGATCACCATGGACGAGGCGCTGGAACGCGTCAGCGGGATGCAGCTGGCCCAACTGATGTTCCCCCAGTTCGACACCGAGGCCGAGCGGACCCTGCTCACCAGGGGGATGGCGGCCTCCCCCGGCGCGGCCGTCGGTCGGGTCGTCTTCGACTCGGCGACCGCCGTGCAGTGGAAGGCCCGCGGGGAGCAGGTCCTCCTCGTCCGCAAGGAGACCACGCCGGACGACCTGGAGGGCATGATCGCCGCCCGCGGGATCCTCACCAGCCGTGGCGGAAAGACCTCGCACGCGGCGGTGGTGGCCCGCGGCATGGGCAAGACCGCGGTCTGTGGTGCGGAGTCGCTGGTGATCGACGCGGACGAGCGGCAGGTGCGGGCGAACGGGACCGTGGTCAGAGAGGGCGACCTGCTGTCCATCGACGGCACCACCGGCGAGGTCTTCACGGGGGCGCTGGCGGTGGCCCCGTCCCCCGTGGTCCGGTACCTCGAGGAGGGTCTGGAGGCGGCCGTCTCCGGTGCCGATGAGAACACCGCCGACCTGGTGCGCGCCGTGGACCGCCTCCTGGACCACGCGGACGCCGTACGCCGCCTGCGGGTCCGGACGAACGCCGACACCGCCGAGGACGCCGCCAGGGCGCGTCTGCTGGGCGGGGAGGGCATCGGCCTGTGCCGCACCGAGCACATGTTCCTCGGGACCCGACGCACGCTGCTCGAGCGGGTGATCCTGGCCGACCGACCCGAGGAGCGGGACGCCGCCCTCGAGCAGCTCGTGGAACCGCAGACCGAGGACTTCGTCGCGCTGCTCGCCGCGATGGACGGCCTGCCGGCGACCATCCGCTTCCTCGACCCGCCGCTGCACGAGTTCCTCCCCGACCGCGCCGACCTGATGGTGAAGGTCGCCGTCGCCGAGGAACGCGGCGGCGCCGACCCCAAGGACGTCGAGCTGCTCGCAGCGGTGGAGCGACTGCACGAGACGAACCCGATGCTGGGGCTGCGGGGAGTACGCCTCGGCCTCGTCGTGCCAGGACTCATCGAGCTGCAGGCCCGCGCGGTGGCGACCGCCGCCGCCCGCCGGCTCAAGGACGGCGGAGACCCGCACCCGGAGATCATGGTGCCGCTCGTCGGTTCGGTGATGGAGCTGCACCTCGCGCGCCAGAGGATCGAAGCCGTGGTCGAGGAGGTGCTCACCCGGGAGGGCGTGACCCTGCACATCCCGGTCGGCACGATGGTGGAGCTGCCCCGCGCGGCCCTCACCGCCCACCGGATCGCGGAAGAGGCGGACTTCTTCTCCTTCGGCACCAACGACCTCACCCAGACCACCTGGGGCTTCTCCCGCGACGACGTCGAGGCCGAGTTCTTCGCCGCCTACCTCGACAAGGGCGTCTTCACCGTGTCCCCGTTCGAGACCCTCGACGCCGACGGCGTCGGCCGCCTGGTCGAGATCGGCGCCCAGGAGGGCCGGAGCAGCCGACCCGACCTGCAGCTCGGCGTGTGCGGAGAACACGGCGGCGACCCGGAGTCCATCCACTTCTTCCACCGGATCGGGCTCGACTACGTCTCCTGCTCACCGTTCCGTGTACCGGTCGCCCGACTCGAAGCCGGCCGCGCCGTCGTCGGCGAGCCCAAGGAGCGACCGTCCCGCGACGTCGGCTAGCTGGGACGCCACCGACCCTCTCCGCGCCCTCGTCGGCCAACAAGCTACCGACGCCGTGCACGACACTCCGTCGCCCTCGAACCCCTCCCACACGAGGGAGCCTGACCCCGGTGGCACGGACACCTTGATGTGCCCCGGTTCTCCGGACACTGGTGAGGAGTTGCCGGGTTTCGGTGGGCATCGGAGGAGACGATGCATCGTGCCCGAGCTCTCCCGAGAGCGACAGCACTTCGGCGGCATCCGTGGATCCGCCCGCGGACGGGACGGCACCAACCTGGGAATAGAACTCGACCAGGAGTGATTGCGACTGGTGAGCGCGCCCGCTCCAGACGCGAAGGAGAGTCGACGTACCTTGTCCGTGCCCTTGAGCATTCTCGACCTGGTCTCCATCTCCGAGGACTCCACCGCCCGAGACGCCATCGCGGCCTCGATGGACGCTGCCCGGCACGCCGATGAGTGGGGCTATCGCAGACTCTGGTTCGCCGAGCACCACAACACGCCCAACCTCGCCGCCAGTGCCACCCCGTTGCTGATCTCCCAGGCCGCTTCGGTCACCGACCGGATCCGGGTCGGGGCCGGCGGGGTGATGCTGCCCAACCACGCACCGCTGATGGTCGCCGAGCAGTACGGCACCCTGGCCAACGTGCACGGGGACCGGATCGACCTGGGCCTGGGGCGGGCCCCGGGCACCGACATGATGACCGCCCAGGCACTGAGCCGGTCCTCGGCCGAGCCCCAGGCCTTCGCCCGAAGCATCCATGACCTGCAGGGCTGGTTCGACACGGGCACCGCCCACAGCGCGCCGATCACCTCGGCGGTGTCCGCCGGGACCCAGGTCCCCATCTGGGTTCTCGGCTCGACGGTCAACGGCGCGTCGATCGCCGGCCAGCTGGGCCTGCCGTTCTCGCTCGCCTCACACTTCGCGCCCGACCAGATCGACCAGGCCGTCCAGGTGTACCGGGACGCGTTCACGACCGAGGCGCCCACGGCCCAGGTCGAGAGGCCGTACGTGATGGCCGGCATCAACGTCATGGTGGCCGACACCGACGCCGAGGCGGAGCGGCAGTTCACGGTCCTCGAACAGATGTTCCTCGACATCCAGCGCGGGCAGCGCCGCCGGCTCCAGCCACCGGTGGACCCGGAAGAGCTCGGCCGCCAGGGCGGACGGGACCAGGCGATGCTGCGGGTCAAGGCCGTGGGCGCCCCGCAGACGGCGAAGACCCAGATGCAGGAGTTCGTCGAGCGCATCGGCGCTGACGAGCTCATCACCGTCACCTACGGATTCGACCCGGCAGTGCGCCTCCGGTCCCTCCAACTGCTGGCGGAGACCTGGTTCTGACCCGTTTGTCTCCTGGCATGACACGAGTGCCCGTCTCCATCCTGGACCGCGCCAACACCCGAGCGGGTGGTTCCGAGGCGGATGCGCTCGCCTCGGTGATCGACCGGGCGCGCAGTGCCGAGGACCTCGGCTACCGGCGCTTCTGGGTCGCTGAGCACCATGGGGTGCCCGGCATCGCCGGATCCGCGCCCACCGTGCTGATGGCCGCCATCGCGGCCCGGACCGACGAGATCCGGGTGGGCTCGGGGGGTGTCATGCTCCCCAATCACCAACCGCTGGTGGTGGCCGAACAGGCGGCGACGCTGGAGAGCCTCCACCCCGGCCGGATCGATCTGGGTGTGGGCCGCTCGGTCGGGTTCACGGCTGCGGTCCGGAAGGCGCTGCGTCAGGACGCGGATGCCCCGGAACGGTTCGCGGAGGACCTGGCCGAACTGATGGCGCACCTGGAGGGCACGGCCGCGATCACCGCCCGGCCCCGCAACCAAGGCGTGACCCCCCTGTTCGTACTGGCGACCGGCAAGGGACTGGAGTACGCCGCCGCGGCCGGCCTGGGCGTGGTGGTCGGGGGTCCTACTCTCTTCGGTGGGACCTCCGACGGCACCCATCCCGACATCGCCCGGTACCGGGCGACCTTCCGGCCCTCCTCCTGGTTCGCCCGGCCGCACGTCATCGTGGCGGCCAACATCGCGGCCGCCGAGACGCGTGAGGCCGCTCGCGACCTGCTGGTCCCCGAAGCCTGGGCCCTCGCGCAGTCGCGGACCAAGGGAGAGTTCCCTCCACTGGAGGATCCCAAGCACCTCGCCACCCGCACCATGACCCGACGCGAGCAGACCATGGTGCAGGACTACCTGGACAACGCCATCTACGGCACCGCAGACGACGCGCGCCGCCAGGTCACCTCGCTGGTCGACTTCACCGGTGCGGACGAGCTGATGGTCACCGGTGGGATGTACGAGCCGGCCGGGCGGGAACGCTCCGATCTCCTCGTCTCCGAGCTGTTCGAGGAGTAGTCGACCCGGTCGCGGACGCCACACGCGCAGTTGCGAGGGGCGGCAACGCCGCGTCTCAGACCGTTGGTCAACGGGGCAGCGTAGGAAGCAGGTCCGACATCCCACAACGCCCTCGAGACCCGTCAGCGAGGGAAGCGCGCATGCGGAGGTTCCCCCGCTGACGAGGTCTGCTCACGACCAGCGCCGGGTGTCCCTCCGAGGACTGCGATGGACTCACCGGCCACCTCCAGCACCCGGAGGCATGGCGGTCGGCCCCCGGAAGGCACAAAACCGCAGGTCCTCGGGGGGTGAACCTGCGGTTTCGTGTTGCGCGCCTGTAGGGATTCGAACCCCAAACCTTCTGATCCGTAGTCAGATGCTCTATCCGTTGAGCTACAGGCGCCCGTCGCACGGACCCGTCGAGCCTAGCGGACCCGCGCGATGATCCCGAAATCGGGTCGGCGAGCTCAGTGGTTGCGGAGGGCCTTGATCAGCTCGTCCTTGTTCATGTTGGAGCGCCCTTCGATGCCGATCTCCTGGGCCCGCTCCTGCAGCTCGTCGACGTTCCAGTCCTCGTAGGCCTCGGACGTGCCGCCGCGCTTGCCGACCTCGGAGCGGGAGGTGTTGTCGGCCTGGTTCGCGATGCGGGCGGCCTTCTCCTTGCTCTCGCCCTCGTCGCGGAGCTCCTCGTAGAGCTTGTCGTCCTTGATGCTGGGGCCGTGGTCCTTGGCCATGGCTCCTCCTTCCCTCGCGGGGTGGGTCTCCTGCCGGGGAAGTGCCCGTGGCCGGGTCAGTCCAAACGCCCGGCGAGCGGACGGTCGGTCCCGCCCCCGCCGGCCGACGCGGACCCCGGCGAGACGCCTCCCGGCCCCTCGTCGGCCTGCGCGGTCAGGTCGTCGAGCAATACGTCGACCATCCGGCGCAGGCCCTGGTCGCTGGCGTCGCCGCTGCGGATCAGGTCGAGCAGCCGCTCGGCCACGGTCCGGACCTTCATGTTGCGGGTGCGCGACCACCACCGGAGCATCGCGAAGGCGGCGTCGGCGTCGAGGCCATAGGACAGCATCAGGGCACCCTTGGCCTGCTCGATCGCCGCCCGGTGCTCGGCCGAGGCCGCCACGGCCGCGCTCGCGTACTCCGCGGCGTCCTCGTCGAAGTCCGGCGTCACGTCGACGTAGTAGCCGAAGAGCATCTCCACCCGGCCGTCGGCGCCGTGCTCCCCCTCACCGGTGAGCACGACCCGCCGCTCGTCCCCGTCGCGGCGCACCAGCCGGTAGTAGACGTTGAACGGCGCGCCGTCGGACATCGCGCGCTCCAGCGTCGCACGGACCCGCTCGCGGTCCTCGGAGTGCTTGTAGGCGATGATCAGGTCGGTGGTCGGGGTCAGCTCGCCCGGTTCGATCCCGTGGATCTCGTACACGTCGTCGTCCCACCGCCACTTGTCGGTGGGCACGTCATAGCTGAACCGTCCCGTGGTACCCGCTGCCTGAGCACTCGTCACGGACGCCATTATCCCAGAACGCGGGCCCGACCGGTCCCCCCAAAGGGGTGATCTCCGTCCGCCCCAGTCCGCCGTTTGCCCACCGGCGGTGCGGGTACCTCACGCCTCGTACACCCTTCCACCGAGGAGGTCCCCCCTTGCTGGTCCCCACCCCCCGCGGTCAGCTGAGCACGGCCGTCCGTGCCGCCCTCACGACCGGCACCCCCGTCCCCGACGACACGCTCCCCACGGCACACGACGGCCCGGTGGTGACCGACGAGGACTTCCAGCTCGCCCTCTGGATGCTCTACGAGCTGCACTATCGCGGGTTCGACGACGTCGACGACGCCCGCGAGTGGGACCCCGGGCTGCTCGCGGTCCGGGGACGCCTCGAGCAACGGTTCGAGGCCGAGCTCCGCGAGCGGGCCGCCGACCGGGTCGCGTCGGTGCGCGAGCAGGGGACCGTCGAGGCCCTCCAGGCGCTCACCGAGCCCACCGGGGCGCCGAGCCTCGCGGCGTACCTCCAGCGCAGCGCGACCGCCGAGGAGGTGCGGGCCTTCCTGCGCCAGCGCAGCGTCTACCACCTGCGCGAGTCCGACCCGCACAGCTTCGTGCTCGCCCGCCTCGACGGTTCGGCCAAGGTCGCCCTCGCCGAGCTGCAGTACGACGAGTACGGCGCCGGTCGGTCCGAGGCGCTCCACTCCACCCTCTTCTCCCGCGCCCTGGCGGCCGCCGGCGAGGACCCGACGTACGGCGCCCACGTCGACGAGGCCACCGCCGTCACCCTGGCGACGAACAACGCGATCAGCCTGGTCACCCTGCACCGCCGCCTGCGCGGCGCCGCGATGGGCCACCTCGCCGCGTTCGAGGCGACCAGCTCGATCCCGTGCCGGATGATCGCCCGTGGACTGGAGCGGCTCGACTTCGACGCGGACGTCGCCGCCTACTACCACGAGCACGTCGAGGCCGACGCCGCCCACGAGCAGATCGCGATCCGCGACATCTGCGGCGCCCTGGTCGCCGCCGAGCCCGGGCTCGCCGACGACGTGCTGCTCGGCGCCGCCATCTGCCTCGACCTCGACGACCTGGCAGCCGACCAGCAGCTCGCGGCCTGGGCGCCCTCCCCCGCCGCTGACGACGGGACCCGCGAAGCGGTGACGGCATGACCCAGCCGGCGCCCCACGACCCCGTCGACGACTCGGTGAGCGCCCGGCTGCGCCCGGACGGCGCGGTCCGGGTGGACCCCTGCACCGACGGCCCGCTGCTGGTGCGGGGCGCGACCGAGGTGCTCGACGAGTCCGGCACCCCTCACGAGGTACGCCGCCCCGTGGTGGCGGTCTGCACGTGCCGGCGCTCGCAGCGCAAGCCCTGGTGCGACGGCACCCACAAGTTCATCAACCGCAAGCCGAGCTGACGAGGAGCACCCACTGATGAAGGCAGTCACCTGGCACGGCAAGAAGGACATCCGGGTGGATCAGGTCCCCGACCCACGCATCGAGAGTGGCGGCGACGCGATCATCCGGGTGACCTCGACCGGCCTGTGCGGGTCCGACCTGCACCTGTACGAGCCGCTCGCCCCGTTCATGACCCCCGGCGACATCGTGGGGCACGAGCCGATGGGCGTGGTGGAGGAGGTCGGCTCCGACGTGAGCGACCTGAAGGTCGGCGACCGGGTCGTCGTCCCGTTCAACATCAGCTGCGGGACCTGCTGGATGTGCAGCCGCAACCTGCACAGCCAGTGCGAGACCACGCAGAACTACGAGCAGGGCACCGGCGCGAGCCTGTTCGGCTACAGCAAGCTCTACGGGCAGGTCCCCGGCGGCCAGGCGGAGTACCTCCGGGTGCCCTTCGCCGACACCCTCCCGGTCAAGGTGCCCGACGGGCCGCCGGACGACCGGTTCCTCTTCCTGTCCGACGTGCTCCCGACCGCCTGGCAGGGGGTGGAGTACGCCCAGCTGCAGCCCGACGACACCCTGCTGGTGCTCGGGGCGGGGCCGATCGGCGACATGGCCGCCCGGATCGCGCTGCACCGCGGGCACCGCGTCATCGTCGTCGACCGGCTCCCCGACCGGCTGGCCCGGGTCAAGGCGCGCGGCGCCGAGACGATCCAGTTCGAGCAGGACGTGAGCATGGTCGCCGACGAGGTCCGCGGGCGCACCGCCGGCCGCGGCGCCGACGCGGTGGTCGACGCGGTGGGGATGGAGGCCCACGGCTCGCCGCTGGCCGAGCAGGTGCACAAGGTGGTCGGGCTGATGCCGGGCAGCCTGGCCCAGCCGATGATGAAGAAGGCCGGAGTGGACCGCCTGGCCGCGCTGCACGTGGCGCTCGACGCGGTCCGTCGCGGCGGCACCGTCTCGCTCAGCGGCGTGTACGGCGGCGCGATGGACCCGATGCCGATGCTGGAGATGTTCGACAAGCAGATCGCGCTGCGGATGGGCCAGGCCAACGTGCGCGCCTGGACCGACGACATCATCGAGCTGCTCACCGAGGAGGACCCGCTGGGTGTCGAGGGGTTCGCCACCCACCACCTGCCGCTGGACGAGGCCCCCTCCGCCTACGCCCAGTTCCAGGCCAAGCAGGAGGGCATGGTGAAGGTGGTCTTCCGGCCCTGAGCTGCCCTGACGCGACACACTCAGGCCCGCCCCCGGTCCTCCGGTGGGCGGGCTTGGTCGTGTCGGGCTCGGTGGGGGCTCGATGGGGGCTCGATGGGGGTTGGACGGGCCCCCGTGGGTCCGACGGTGCGTGACACGTCGTCCCCACGGGGCGCCCGGGCTCAGGCGGTGCGCGCCATGGCTGGTCGGGGCGCCGAGCCGTCGGCGGTGAGCCGCTCGCGCAGCGTCGACAGGATCCGGCTGAGCAGCCGCGACACCTGCATCTGGGTGACGCCGAGGTCCTGCGCGATCTGCTCCTGGGTCCACCCCTTGTAGAAGCGGAGGAAGACGATCCGCTGGTCGCGGGGCTTCAGCTCGCGGCAGATCGGGGCCAGCATCGCGATCGCCTCGGCCTGGTCGAAGCCGTCCTCGTCGGCCCCCAGCGTGTCGGCCAGGGAGAAGCCGTCGGCCCCGGGCCCCCGGTCGTCCAGCGACGAGGGGCTGAAGCAGCCGTCGCACGAGAGGGCCTCGATGACCTCGTCGGTGCTGCAGTCGAGCCGCTCGGCGAGCTCGGAGGAGGTGGGCGAGCGCCCCAGGTCCTGGGTGAGCTGTTCGCGCGCCTCGGCCAGCGCCGACTGCATCTCCTGGATGCGTCGCGGCGGCCGGACCGTCCACGCGGAGTCGCGGAAGTGCCGCTTCAGCTCGCCCTGGATCGTGGGCACGGCGAAGACCAGGAAGTTGTGCCCGCGCTCCGGGTCGAAGCCGTGCACCGCCCGGGTGAGGGCGAGGTAGGCGACCTGCTCCAGGTCCTCCTGGGTCTGTCCCCGGTTGCGGTAGCGGGCCGCGAGTGAGCGCGCGACCGGGAGGTTGAGCGTGATCGCCTGGTTCAGCAGGGCCTGGCGCTCACGCCCCTCCGCGCGGGCGGCCCGCTGGAGGACGTCGGTGGTGCGGCGAGCCCGCTCGGCGCGCACCTCTGCACTGTCGCGGGAGCGGTTGCTCCGCTTCGTCGTCGTTGTGGCCAAGGGTCTCTCCCCCTGTGTCCGTCGAGCATCGGGTGGCGGTGGCTGGACCACGTGCTGCTCGTCAACAAGATGTCACGCTAGCAGCAGTGAAACGACCCACCAAAGGGTGATTTCGCGCTGACGACCGGGTAGCCGCTGCCGTCGCGGCCGGTCCGGGGCGGGCTCCGGCCCGGCTGTCAGGTGGAGTCGCGCAGCTCGTTGAGGAGGCCCTCGGCGTCGCTGAGCATCGACTCCAGGATGCTCCGACCGGCGGCGAGGAGCTCGACGACGTGGGGGGTGTTGAGCGAGTAGACCACCACCGAGCCTTCCCGGCTGGAGGTCACGAGGCCCGCCCGGCGGAGCACGGCGAGCTGCTGGGAGAGGTTGGACGACTCGATGTCGAGCTCGGCCAGCAGGTCGCGCACCGAGGTGGGCTCCTCGGAGAGGATCTCGAGCACCCGGATCCGGGTGGGGTGTCCCAAGGTGCGGAAGAGGTCGGCCTTCGCCTGGTGCAAGGGCACACTGGTCTGCATGTCGGGCCACCTCCTCCGCTCCGGCCGATTCCGGAGCCTACATGACTTGATGAATTCTTCAAGTGGTGTAATGGTGTGGGCCGAGGGTGGTCCAGCGGCGCAGCACCCCGGCACAGGCCCGACGACGAGCGGGTCGACAACCAGCGGGCCCACCCCGAGCGGGCGAACCACGAGAGGTACCGAGGCACGATGAGCAACGTAGAAGCAGCACTGGACGCAGCCGGGCTGACCAACCCGCACGTGCGGGAGTACGTGCGGTACTACGCCGACCTGACCGGCGTCGATCGCGTCGAGGTGGTCTCCGCCGCCGACGACGAGCGCCTGATCCAGGAGGCCCTCGACGCCGGCGAGCTGCAACCTGCGGGCCCGGGGCGCTACTACTCGCGCAGCTACCACAAGGACACCGCCCGCTCCGAGGAGCGCACCGTGGTCGCCACCAGCGACCCCGCGGACCGCGGCGTCTACAACAACTGGAAGCCCGCGCAGGAGATGAAGCCGCTGGTCGAGGGCAAGATGCGCGACGCCTCCCGCGGCAAGACGATGTACGTCATCCCCTACCTGATGGCCCCGCCCGGTTCCCCGCTGGCGCCGTACGCCCGCGGCGTCCAGCTCACCGACACCCGCACCGTCGTGCTGCACATGATCCGCATGGCCCGCGTCGGCGTCGAGCACCTCGAGGGTCTCGAGGACCCGAACATGTTCGTCCGCGCCGTCCACGTGACCGGCGACCTGGAGAACCTCGGCCAGGGCACGACGGACGACGCCCGCTGGTTCGTCACCGTCGCCGACGAGCGCACCATCCTGCACTTCGGCTCGTCGTACGGCGGCAACGCCCTGCTCGGCAAGATCGCCCACGGTCTGCGCCAGGCGGCGTACGACGGGTGGACCTCGAAGAAGTTCCTGGCCGAGCAGTACATGCTGATCGGGATCGACGACAAGCAGACCGGCGAGACCTACCACATCTGCGGCGGCTTCCCCTCGGCCTCGGGCAAGACCAACCTGGCGATGATGCTCCCGCCCGACGCGCTGGGCGACCGCTACCACGTGTCCTTCTACGGCGACGACATCGCGTGGCTGTGGGTCGACGAGGAGACCGGCCGGCTGATGGGGATGAACCCCGAGTACGGCGTCTTCGGCGTCGCCAAGGACACCAACGAGCGCACCAACCCGACCGCCGTGGCGTCGGTGGCCGAGGGCACCGGGGTGATCTTCACCAACGTGGCCTACAACCCCGACACCCAGGAGGTCTGGTGGGAGGGCCGCACCCCGGAGCCCCCCGAGGACGTCACCGGGTGGCTGGACTGGAAGGGCAACCCGATCGCCGAGCGCGCGGAGGGTGACACCTCCCCCTGGGCCCACCCCAACAGCCGCTTCACCACCACGCTGGACCGGGTGCCCAACATCGCGCCGGACTACAACGAGCCGGCCGGCGTCCCGATCGACGCGATCATCTTCGGTGGCCGCACCCGCGACCGCGAGCCGCTGGTCCGTGCGATCACCGACCTCCCC
>CAZRKV010000072.1:0-7463 GCA_964600305.1 uncultured Nocardioides sp.
GCGGCCGTCGCGGTGGGGATGGCGGCGGCCCTGGTGGGCAAGGCCGCCCGCCGCTCGCGCCGGCACCTGGACGAGGCGGACGCGCTCGCGCAGACGTCGGACGCCCTGCGCGAGCGGGCCCTGCACCTGGCCGGCGCCGATGCGGCCGCCGTGACAGCGATGACCTCCGGCGGCACCGGCCCACCTGCCGAGGCGGTCGCCGTACCCCGCGAGATCGGGGCGCTCGCCACC
The DNA here is from genome assembly GCA_964600305.1 of uncultured Nocardioides sp. Lineage (GTDB taxonomy): Bacteria > Actinomycetota > Actinomycetes > Propionibacteriales > Nocardioidaceae > Nocardioides. The sequence continues at coordinate 232 of CAZRKV010000072.1, forward strand.
GAGGTGGCCCGGCTGGCCGCGCGGGTGCGCGAGCACGGCAACCCGGACCTGCTCGCCGACGCGGTGGCCGCCCAGCACCTGGTGGCGGCGGCCGGTGCCGCGACCGAGGCGATCCTGACCAGCAACCTGGGCGGGACCGGGACGCCGTGAGCGGCGTCAGTCCCCCTGGTCGGCCCCCTGGTCAGCCCCCTGGTCACGCCGCGGCCTCCGGTGGCCCATCCGCCGGGAGACGTCGTCGGCCGCCTCGATCACGATGGCCGAGACCTCCGGGAAACGGTCGGCGCTGAGGCGATACCCGGGGCCAGCGGCGCTGATCGCCGCGATCACCGAGCCGTCGTGCGCCCGGATCGGGGCGGCGACGGCGTTGAGGCCCTCCTCGAACTCCTCGCAGGCGACGGCGTGGCCGGACTCCCGCACGCGGGCCAGCTCCGGGCGCAGCGCCGCCGCCGTGGTCAGGGTGTGCTCGGTGAACCGCTCCAGCGGCCCCCGGAGCAGGGCGTCCCGGTCGTCGTCGTCGAGGTGGGCGAGCAGCACCTTCCCGCTGGAGGTGGCGTGGAGGACCGTGCGCTGCCCCACCCAGTTCTGCGTCGCGACCGCGCTCGTGCCCTGGGCCTGGCAGACGTTGATCGCCACCCCGCCGTTGAGGATGGCGACGTTGGTGGTCTCCCCCAGCTCGGCGGCGAGCCCGTCGCACACCGGTTGCGCCTGGGTGGTGAGGTCCAACCGGGACGCGGTGGCCCCGGCCAGCCGGAGCAGGCCCACCCCCAGCTTGATCGGCCCGTTCCCGGGGGTGCGCTCCACCAGCCCGTGCTCGGCGAGCGCCCCGACCAGCCTCGAGACGGTGGATCGGTGCACCCCGAGCTCGCGGGCCACCTGGCTCAACCCCGCCTCCCCGTCGCGGGCGAGGATCTCGAGCACCTGCAGGGCCCGGTCCACCGACTGCACCGACCCTGGCTCACCCATGCACCTCAGGGTAGTCACGTCCGACGGTCGATGCAGGGCCTTCCGTGCGTAATACGCACGGCATTGCGTTATGTGCGTCACAGTGCCACGCTGGCCGCAGGACCACGAACCGAGGTGGTCAGCACGTTGGAGGCAGCGATGCCCGTGAACCCCGATCCCCGGATCCTGCTCTATCCCCGGATCCGCAAGTCCCCGTTCTTCCACGCCTCCCGGCAGCACGGGGTGGCGATGTACAGCGTGTACAACCGCACCTACCACCCCCGCCACTACGGGGACCCGGTCGCGGAGTACTGGGCCCTCCTCGAGGGCGTGACCCTGTGGGACGTCGGCGTCGAGCGGCAGGTGGAGATCACCGGCCCGGACGCCTTCGACTTCACCAACATGCTCGTCACCCGGGACCTGACCAGGTGTCGGGTGGGGCAGTGCAAGTACGTCTTCCTGACCGGCGAGGACGGCGGCATCCTCAACGACCCCGTCCTGCTGCGACTCGGGGAGAACCACTTCTGGCTCTCCCTGGCCGACAGCGACATCCTGCTCTGGGCCCGCGGGCTGGCCCACGGATCCGGCTTCGACGTGCAGATCCGGGAGGCCGACGTCGGCCCGCTGCAGGTGCAGGGACCCCTGTCGGCCGCGGTGATGCGGGACGTCTTCGGCGACGCCGTGCTCGACGTGCCCTACTACTACCTGCGCGAGTTCGAGGTCGACGGGATCCAGGTCGTGGTCTCGCGCACCGGCTACACGGCCGAGGTCGGCTACGAGATCTACGTCCGTGACGCCAGCCGGGACGCGCTGCGGATGTGGGACCGGATCTGGGAGGCCGGGGAGCGCCACGGCATGACGGTCATCGGTCCCTGCCACATCCGCCGGATCGAGGGCGGGATCCTGGCCCACGGGGCCGACATCACGTTCGACACCAACCCGTTCGAGGTCGGCATGGGCTACGACTGGATGGTCAGCCTCGACCAGGAGGCCGACTTCATCGGCAAGGAGGCCCTCACCCGGGTGAAGGCGGAGGGTCCGCGTCGCCGGCTCGCCGGCGTGGAGATCGGTGGCCGGCCGCTGGGATCCTTCAACGACGGGTCCATGGTCGACGTCCTGCCCGTGCACCACGGGGGGCGGCGCGTCGGTGAGGTGACCTCGGCGTGCCACTCGCCCCGGCTGGAGAAGAACATCGGGTACGCGATGCTGCCGGTGGAGCTGACCGAGCTCGGCACGCGGGTCGAGGTCGACACCGGTGCCGGGCGGGTCGAGGCGACCGTCGTACCCAAGCCCTTCATCGACCCGACGAAGGACCAGCCCAAGCAGGACGTGGGGGCCTTGGTCGCGGCGGGAGCGCCGGCGACGGGGCGCGCTCCGTAGGAGCGGGGTCATGTTGTCCGGATCGACCAGCCGCCGGGCACCCCGCGCCGGCCGGGGCCCCCGGGCGCCGGGCCGGGGATGGGGCGAGCCGCGGTTCGAGGTGCTGCCGCTCCCCGGCATCGAGGAGGAGGTGGTGCGGCACCTGCCGCCGGGAGCGACCGTGACGGTGACGGCGTCGCCGCGCCGCGGGATGCCGGCCACCCTGGCGTGCACGACCCGGCTGGCGGAGCGGGGCGTGCGCGTGGTGCCCCACCTGTCGGCGCGACTGGTCGCCGACGAGGCGGAGCTCAAGGGCCTCCTGGACGACCTGGTCACCGCCGGGGTCGGCGAGGTCTTCGTGATCGGCGGGGACGCGGAGCGCCCCGCGGGGGACTTCGCCGGCGCCCTCGACCTGCTGCAGGCGATGGCGGAGCTCGGCCACGACTTCGTGGTGGGGGTCGCCGGGTACCCCGAGTCGCACCCGACGATCCCCGACGACGTGGCCGTGCAGGCGATGTGGGACAAGCGGGTGCACGCCTCCTACATCGTGAGCCAGATGTGCTTCGACGCCCGGGTGCTGCAGGCGTGGGTCCGCCGGGTGCGGGAGCGTGGCGTACGGCTCCCGATCCGGGTCGGGGTGGCCGGGCCGGCCTCCACGCGGCAGCTGCTGCGGGTCAGCGCCCGGATCGGCGTCGGGGAGTCGACGCGGGTGCTCACCCACCACGGCCGCGGCCTCTGGCGGCTGGCCACCCCGGGCACGTGGCGCCCGGACCGCCTGCTGCACGACCTGGCGCCCCTCGTCGCCGACCCGGCGTACGGGGTGGAGGGCCTGCACATCTACACGTTCAACGCCGTGGCCGCCGCCGGGCGGTGGTGGCAGGAGGCAACGACCCCATGAGCACGACCAGCGCACCACGGACCAGCCTGGACATCGCCCGGGCGGCGGCCCTCAAGCCGATCGAGGACGTCGCCGGCGAGATGGGGCTGGGCAGCCACCTGCTCGAGCCGTACGGGCGGGGTGTGGCGAAGATCGACCTCGCCGCGATCGAGGAGCTGTCCGCCCGACCGCGGGCCCGGTACGTCGTGGTGACCGCGGTGACGCCCACGCCCCTGGGGGAGGGCAAGACCACCACCACCATCGGCCTCGGGCAGGGACTGTCCCGCGCGGGCCACCGGGCCACGATCGCGATCCGCCAGCCCTCGCTCGGGCCCACCCTCGGGATCAAGGGGGGCGCTGCGGGCGGGGGCCGCAGCCAGGTGGTGCCCATGGAGCGGCTGAACCTGCACCTCACCGGGGACATGCACGCGGTCACCGCAGCCCACAACCAGCTCGCGGCGATGGTCGACGACCACCTCTTCCGCGGCAACCCGCTGGGCCTCGACCCGGCCTCGATCACCTGGCGCCGGGTGCTGGACGTGACCGACCGGGCCCTGCGCCACGTCGTGCTGGGGCTGGGGAGCCGCACCGACGGCGTCCCGCGGCAGTCGGGCTTCGACATCACCGCCGCCTCCGAGCTGATGGCCACGCTCGCGCTCGCCACGTCACTGCGCGACCTGCGGGAGCGGCTCGGGCGCACCGTCGTCGGGTTCACCTCCGGGGGCGAGGAGCCGGTGACCGCCGAGCAGCTGCGGGCAGCGGGAGCGATGACGGCCCTGCTGCGGGAGGCGCAGAAGCCGAACCTGCTCCAGACCCTGGAGAACACCCCCGCCCTGGTGCACTGCGGACCCTTCGGGAACATCGCGACCGGCAACTCCTCCGTCGTCGCCGACCTGATCGGGGTCCGGACGGGTGACTACCTGGTCACCGAGGCCGGGTTCGGGGCGGACATGGGGGCCGAGCGCTTCTTCAACCTCAAGTGCCGGGTCTCGGGGCTGGTGCCCGACGCCGCCGTGGTGGTCGCCACGGTGCGGGCCCTCAAGGTGCACTCCGGCCGGCACCGGGTGGTCGCCGGGCGTCCGCTCCCGGAGGGGATGTTGGCCGAGAACCCCGACGACGTGGCGGCCGGGGCGGACAACCTGCGGCGGCAGATCGCGAACGTCCGGTTGCACGGCGTCACCCCGGTGGTGGCGATCAACGCCTTCCCGGGGGACCACGCCTCCGAGCACGCCGTGATCCGGGAGGTCGCCGCCGAGGCGGGAGCCCGGTGCGCCCTGTCGACCCACTTCCAGGACGGCGGGGGAGGCGCGACCGAGCTGGCCGAGGCGGTGGCGGAGGCGGCCGCGGAGCCGAGCGAGTTCACCCACCTCTACCCGGTCGAGGCCAGCCTCCGCGACAAGATCGAGACCATCGCGACCCGGGTCTACGGCGCCGACGGGGTCGACTACGCACCGGAGGCCTCGCGGGCGCTGGACCGCTACGAGCGGTGCGGCTGGGCGGGGTTGCCGATCTGCCTGGCCAAGACGCACCTCTCCCTGTCCTCGGACCCCACCCTGCGCGGGGCCCCGACCGGGTGGCGGTTGCCGGTGCGGGAGGTGCGGGCCTCCGTGGGTGCCGGGTTCGTCTACCCGATCTGCGGGGACGTGCAGACCATGCCGGGGCTGGGCTCGGACCCCTCCGCGGCGCACATCGACATCGACGAGCAGGGGCTGACCGTGGGGCTGTATTGATCGCCCGCGGCTGGGTACCTTGGTCTCGTCCCGGACAACGCCAGGGACATCGGCAGGGACAACGAAGGGACAACGGCAGGTCGGCGGTGATCGCAGTGAACCCCAGCAGCTCGAGCCCGGACCCCCAGGACCTGATCAGCCGGTACGACGTGGTGCGCGCCCACACCGAACAGCTGGCCGCGCCCCTGTCGCCGGAGGACCAGACGGTCCAGTCGATGCCCGACGTCTCCCCCACCAAGTGGCACCGCGCCCACGTCACCTGGTTCTTCGAGACCTTCGTCCTGGCCGAGCACGAGCGCGACTTCGCGCCGTACCAGGACGACTACTGGTTCCTCTTCAACAGCTACTACGAGGCGATCGGCCCCCGCTTCGCCCGACCGATGCGCGGCGTGATCAGCCGGCCCGGGGCGCACGAGGTGGGCGACTACCGGGCCGACGTCGACGCCCGGGTGCGCGACCTGCTCGACCGCGTCGACGGGGGCACGCTCGCGAAGCTGGCCCCCACCGTCGAGCTCGGCTTCCACCACGAGCAGCAGCACCAGGAGCTGCTGCTGATGGACATCAAGCACGTCCTCTCCCTCAACCCGCTCCGACCCGTGTACGCCGGGGAGCCGGCCGCCGGGACGACGTCCGGACCGCTCGGCTGGCGGGAGTACGACGGCGGGGTGGTCGAGATCGGCCACGACGGGGAGGGCTTCAGCTTCGACAACGAGCTGCCTCGCCACCAGCAGCTCCTCCAGCCGTTCCGGCTCGCCGACCGGCTGGTGACCAACGGGGAGTGGCTGGAGTTCATGGCAGACGGGGGCTACCGGCGCCCGGAGCTCTGGCTCTCCGACGGGTGGGCCCGGGTCCAGGCCGAGGGCTGGGAGGCGCCCTTCTACTGGACCGCGGCCGACGGCACCTGGCTGGAGCACACGCTGCACGGCACCTGGCCGGTCGACCCCGAGCTGCCGGTCTGCCACGTCAGCCACTACGAGGCCGACGCCTACGCCACCTGGGCGGGCAAGCGCCTGCCCACCGAGGCGGAGTGGGAGCACGCCGCCGCCCTGGCCGAGCAGGACGGCACCGCGGCGGGCGGCAACGTCGCCGACACCACCACCTTCCACCCCCGCCCGGCCGGCGAGCCGACGGGCGGCCTCCGGCAGCTGTTCGGGGACTGCTGGGAGTGGACCGGGTCGGCGTACCTGCCGTACCCGGGCTTCCGCGCCCCCGAGGGCGCGATCGGGGAGTACAACGGCAAGTTCATGTCCGGCCAGATGGTGCTGCGCGGTGGGTGCGCGCTCACCCCGCCGGGGCACGCTCGCGCGTCGTACCGCAACTTCTTCCCGCCCGGTGCCCGCTGGCCGGTGACCGGCCTCCGGCTCGCCGACGACGGACGGTGAGCCGACCCCCGTGGAGGAGCACCTGACGCCCGCGGACCTGCGCGCGAGCCTGGAGGCCGACGTCCGGGAGGGGCTGGGGCGCGAACCCCGGCAGCTCCCGCCGAAGTACTTCTACGACGACCGCGGCAGCGATCTGTTCGAGCAGATCACCCGGCTGCCCGAGTACTACCCGACCCGCGCCGAGCACGCGCTGCTGGCTGCGCACGCCGACGACATCGCCCGTGCCGCCGCGGCCGAGGTCCTGCTCGAGCTCGGCTCGGGCTCCTCGGAGAAGACCCGGCTGCTGCTCGAGGCGATGGAACGGGCGGGGGACCTGACCGCCTACGTCCCCGTCGACGTGAGCAGCGGGGCGCTGCGGGGCGCGGTCGACACCCTGGCCCGCGAGCACCCCGGGCTCCCGGTGCAGCCGGTGGTGGCCGACTTCGACCGACACCTGGGGCTGCTGCCGGCACCCGGGACCCGACTGTTCGCGTTCCTGGGCAGCACCATCGGGAACTACCCGCCGGTCGAGCGGGCCCGGTTCCTCGGCAGTCTCGCCGCGGCAGCCCGGCCCGGCGAGTCGCTGCTGCTCGGCCTGGACCTGGTCAAGGACCCGGCCCGCCTGGTGGCGGCGTACGACGACTCCGCGGGGGTCACCGCGGAGTTCAACCGCAACGTGCTCCGGGTGCTCAACCGCGAGCTCGGCGCCGACTTCGATCCGGAGGACTTCGCGCACGTCGCGCGCTGGGACCCCGAGGAGGAGCGGATCGAGATGTGGCTGCGGGCCACCCGTCCGGTGACCGTGCTGGTGGACGCCCTGGACCTGAAGGTCGGCCTCGCCGCGGGGGAGGAGATCCTCACCGAGACCTCGGCCAAGTTCCGCCGCGACCGGGTCGCGGCCGAGCTGGCCGACGCCGGCTGGACCCTCGAGGAGTGGTGGAGCGACGACGCGGACGACGAGGC
>CAZRKV010000072.1:7563-11186 GCA_964600305.1 uncultured Nocardioides sp.
GACGAGGCAGGCGACTACGCCCTGGTGCTCGCCCGCCGCTGACCCCCCGAACCGTCACCCCTGCCGCGCCGAACCGTCAGTCGTGGCGCGACGAACCGTCGGGCGTGGCCCCAGCCGTCACCCGTGGGGTGGCGGCGGGTCAAGCGGGGTCGGTGACGTCGGCGACGGTCGCGCCGAGGTGGGCCACGAGGTCGTCCCCGGCCAGCGTGGCGGCGACGCCGTGCGAGCCCGCGCCGATCGACACCGGGTGGCCGGTCACCCGCACGTCCGCGACCACGGGCAGGGGCGAGGTCGATCCGAACGGCGTGATGGTGCCGCGTTCGTACCCGGTGACGGCCCGGGCCGCACGGGCGTCCGGCATCGAGAGCCGGTTGACCGCCAGGACCCGACGCAGCTTCGGCCACGAGATGGTCCGGTCCCCGGGCACCAGCACGAACACGTGGTCGTCGTCGGCGCGGCGCACCACCATCGTCTTCACCAGCGCGGACGGGGCCACGCCCCGCGCCTCCGCCGCCTCGGCCAGGGATCCGACCGGGCCGTGCCGGGTCACGACGTGGGCGAGCCCGGAGGCTGCGAGCGCTGCCAGGGCCGGGTTCTCGGTGTCTCCGTCCGCGTCAGCCACGGAACACCTCCCGCCGCTCGGGGGCGGACAGCGCCGCGTCGAGGTACGTCGAGGTGCCGGCCTCCCGCAGCTCGTCAGCCGCCGCGCGCAGGGCGCCGTACGCCGCCCACGCGAGCGATCCGCCGGTGGAGACCCGGCGTACGCCGGCCCCGGCCAGCTCCCCGGCCGGGGGCCCGTGGCGCAGCGCCAGCACGTTGACCGGGACCCGGACCGCGGCGACCAGCCGCTCGATGCGCGTCAGGTCGTCGAGCCCGGGGGCGTAGACGACGTCGGCGCCCGCGTCCCGGTAGGCACGGAGCCGGGCGATGGTGTCGTCGAGGTCGTCGTGACCGTAGAGGTGGTTCTCCGCCCGGGCGGTCAGGACGAGGCCGTGCCGCCGGGTGACCTCGCCCGCGGCCCCGACCCGCTCGACGGCCTCGTCCAGCGGTCGGATCGTTCCCGTGGCGGCGTCGTAGTCCTCGATCGAGCAGCCCGCGGCCGGGGTGTCGGCCACGAGGGTGAACGTCTCGGTGACCCCGGCCGGGTCGTCGGCGTACCCGTCCTCCGCGTCCACGCTGACCGGGACCGAGACGTGCCCGGACACCGCCTCGACGTGACCGAGCAGCTCGTCGCGGGTGATCCGCTGGTCGCTGCGGCCGAGCGTGGCGGCGTACCCGGAGCTGGTGGTGGCGAGGGCCGCGAAGCCCAGCGACTCCAGCACGCGCGCCGAGCCGACGTCCCACGGGTTCGGCATCCAGAAGAGGCCGTCGCGGTGCAGCGCGCGGAAGCGCTCGCGGAGCCCGGTCACGGACGTGTCGCTCATGGAGCACGAGCGTGCCACACCGGAGGGGTGCGCAGGCAGCCCTGCGCACCCCTCCGGTGTGGTGTGGCTCAGATGGTCGGACCGGGCGTGGAGCCCGGGCCGCTGTCGTTGCGGCGGGCCCCGCCGCTGGCGCTGCGGGACTCCCTCATCCGCTCCAGCTCGCGGGCGGCGACGTCGCGTCCGCCGAGGCCGAAGGCCAGCGCGGCTGCCGCGGCGGCACCGACCACCAGCGCGCCGAAGGCGAGCTCGATGATCGAGTCGGCGACGCCCATGAAGCGCAGGCCCATCGCGATGAAGAGCACCAGCGTGGCGTAGCGGACCACCGTGCTGCCGGTCCCCGAGGTCATCCTGGCCAACAGGTTGGCCAGGAAGAAGCCCGCGGCGATGATCGCGCCACCGAAGAGCACCCGGCCACCGAGCTCGAGCACCTCGGTGAGGAACGCCGTGATCTGCGGGAACTCGAGCAGGTTCGCAGCCATGACGGCGAAGAACAGCACGATCGCCACCTGGGCCACCTTGGCCAGGGTGGGGGTCGCGCTGCGGCCCTCCGGCAGCACCTCCATGTCGCGGAGCGCCCGGTCGGTGCCCACGCCGTCGAGCACCTGCTGCAGGATGTCACCGGCGAAGCGCGCGATGAGCACCCCGATGCCGAGCACGATGGCGGCGGCGATGATGTTGGGGATGGCGTCGAAGATGGCGGTGAGCATCCGCTCGGCCGGGGCCGAGATCGCCTGGATCTGGAGGATCTGCAGGGCGGCGATCGTCACCACGATCATGATCAGCGCGTAGACCACCGTGGCGATCACGCGTGGCATCGAGCTCGCCACGCCGCTCTCGGACGTGGCCTCGGAGGTCGACCCCGGGGACTCCGTGGTCGCCCGGGTCTGCGTGGTCCCCTCGGGACCCCGAGTGTCGGTCGAGGCGGTGGACCGGGCCCGGCTCATCCAGCGACCGAACGGGACGGTGCTGAGGGTGGTCTCGATGAGCTGGCGCACGATCTTGGCCAGCAGCGCACCGACGAAGAAGACCAGCGCCGCGGCGATGATGTTCGGCAAGAACTCCATCACGCCGTTGAGCAGGGACTGGATGGGTGTGAGCACCTGGTCCAGGCCGAAGACCTGGAGGAGCGCCACCAGTCCGAACAGCCACACCAGGAGTGACGCGATCTGGCCCAGCGCCTCACCGACGCTGTGCCCGTCCCCACCGGCGCGCTGCAGCACCTCGACCTTGGTGGTGAGCTTGGAGATCGCCCACTTCACGAGCTTCGCGACGAGCCACGTGACGAGGAGGATCACCAGCGCGAGGGCGATCTGCCGGGCGAGAGTGGCCCAGTCGATGTCGTTCCAGAAGTCTTGCATGAGTATCACCGGGTCCCTGATGGGTTGTGACCTGATGTTACCCACGTCACATCTGTTCACACCAGCATCGATTTCCCCGTCCGTCAGTGGGGCTTCTGGTGCGGCTGTGCTCAGGGCGTCCCGGCGCCCGGTCGGCCCAGGGTGAAGAACTCGGGGTTGGGCTGCAGGTCGAGCAGGTGTGCCATCCGGTTGGAGAACGCGAACAGGCCGGTGATGGCCCCGACGTCCCAGATCTCGTCGTCGGTGAGTCCGGCGGCGCGGGCGGCCCCGAGGTCGGACTCGGTCAGCGTCTCCGAGGACCGCGCCACCGTCAGTGCCAGGTCCACGATGGCGCGTTGCCGTGGCGTGAGCCGCACCGACCAGGGGTTCGTGGCCACCCGCTCGGCGATCTCGGGGTCCTTGGCGCGGATCCGCAGGATCGCGCCGTGCGCCACCACGCAGTAGGTGCAGTGGTTGGCCCCCGACGTGGCGACGACGACGAGCTCGCGCTCGGCCTTGGTCAGGGCCTCGCCCCCGTCGAGGTCGGGCTCCATCAGCGCATCGTGGTAGTCGAGGAAGGCCCGCAGCTCCCGCGGCCGGCGCGCCAGGGCGCGGAAGACGTTCGGCACGAAGCCGGACTTCTCCGCGATCGGTCGGACCCGCTCGCGCAGGTCCGCGGGGAAGTCCTCCAGCTCGACGTGCCCGAACCGACTGATGCTCGTGTCACTCATCCTCGCAACCTACGCGAGTCGACCCCTGGGCGCCGAGGAGTCACTTGTGCCCCGCCCACGGGCGCCGAGGAGTCAACTCCTTCCCGGCCGCCGGTGGGATCTGGATCGTGTGTCGAAGAGTTGTTCACAAC
>CAZRKV010000073.1:0-11130 GCA_964600305.1 uncultured Nocardioides sp.
GCCTCGGGCGCGACCAGGTGGACGTCTACGCCGAGCGCAAGGGGTGGACCCGGGCCGAGGCCGAGCGGTGGTTGTCCTCCAACCTGGCCTACGACCCCGATGAGTGAGCCCATCGGGGCCGGCGTGCGCCACGTGGAGCCTTCGCCCCCGGAGCGGTCCGCTCCGGCCCGGGCCGTGCTGTGGGACATGGACGGCACCCTGGTCGACACCGAGCCCTACTGGATCGAGGCCGAGTTCGAGATCGCCGAGCGCCACGGGGCCCGGTGGACCCACGAGCACGCGATGAACCTGGTCGGCAACGACCTGCTCGCGTCCGGTCGCTACATCCGGGAGCACATGGGCCTCGACCTCTCCCCGGAGTCGATCGTGGCCCACCTCCTGGACGGGGTGGTCTCCCGGGTCCGGGACCGGGTGCCGTGGCGTCCCGGCGCGCCTGAGCTCCTGGCTGCCCTGCGCGCCGAGGGGGTCCCCTGCGCGCTGGTCACCATGTCCTGGCAGCGCCTGGTCACGCCGATCCTGGCGGGTCTGCCGGCCGACACCTTCTCTGCCGTGGTCACCGGGGACGCGGTCGAGCAGGGCAAGCCGCACCCGGCCCCCTACCTCGCGGCGGCCCGGTCGCTCGGCGTCCCCCCGCACGCGTGCCTCGCGATCGAGGACAGCGACACCGGGGTGCGTTCGGCCGTGGCCGCGGGGTGCACCGTCCTCGCCGTGCCCAACCACGTGCCGGTGCCGCCGGGGGAGCGTCGCCACTTCGTCGACACCCTCGCCGGGCTGACCCCGGCGCACCTGCCCGGCCTCCTCGCGGCCCCCTGACCGACCTCCGCCCAATCGTTGCCGAATCGCGACGTCCCCGGTGGCTGCTCCCGGTGTTGCGCCAGCCCCGGGAGGAGTAGCGTGCGCCGAAGCCGATCCGCATCGGCGCGGATCCAGCACGTACGAGGTGAGATCTTGATTCGCAGACGAGGATTGTTGGCCACCGCCAGCGCCGGGGTGCTCATCGCCTCCCTGGCCGCGTGCGGCGGAGACGACGGAGGCAGCGGGGGCGGTGGCGGAGGCGGCGAGGCCGACTCCTTCATCCTCGGGACCACGGACAAGGTGACCACCCTGGACCCTGCGGGCGCCTACGACCTCGGGTCCTGGACGCTGATGTACAACATGTACCAGACCCTGCTCACGGTGCCGGCCGGCGAGACCGACCCCCAGGGCGACGCCGCGGAGTCGTGCGAGTACGAGGACCCGCAGACCCTCACCTGCACGCTGCGGGAGGGCCTGACCTTCGCGAACGGCAACGAGCTGACCTCCTCGGACGTGGCCTTCAGCCTGCAGCGCAACATCGAGATCGCGGACCCGAACGGCGCCTCGGTGCTGCTGGAGAGCATCACCGCCGACGGCGGGGGCAAGGTCGCCGAGGGCGCGATCGAGACCCCGGACGACCAGACGATCACCTTCAACCTCAAGGAACCCGACACGATCTTCGAGGCGGTGCTGACCACGAACGCGACCGCGATCGTGGACGAGGACACCTTCCCCGCCGACTCCACCATCGGCAACGAGGACGCGGTCGGCTCCGGCCCCTACAGCATGGAGCAGTACCGCGACGGCCAGCAGGCCGTGCTGACGGCCAACGGCGAGTACGAGGGCCCCAAGGAACCGGCCACCTCCGAGGTGTTCGTGCAGTACTTCCAGGAGCCGGCCCAGCTCAAGCAGGCCGTCGAGAACGCCGAGATCGACGTCGCCTGGCGCTCGCTGAGCCCCACCGACATCACCGACCTCGAGGGCAACGACGACGTCGAGGTGCTCAACGGCGACGGCTCGGAGATCCGCTACTGGGTCTGGCAGCTCGGCACCGACGTGGGCGAGCAGAAGCCGGTCCGCCAGGCGGCCGCCCAGCTGATCGACCGCGAGGCGATCGCCTCCAGTGCCTACGACGACACCGTGGAGCCGCTGTACTCCTTGGTCGCCCCCGGCTTCCCGGGCCAGGTCCCGGCGTTCGAGGAGCAGTACGGCGAGCCGAGCGTCGACGAGGCGACGGCGATCCTCGAGGACGCCGGCATCGACACGCCCGTCGAGCTGACCCTGGGCTACACGCCCTCGCACTACGGCCCCAACGCCGTGGACGAGGCCAACGAGCTCAAGACCCAGCTCGAGGACAGCGGGCTGTTCCAGGTCAGCGTCGAGGACGCCGAGTGGAACCAGTACCAGAACCTGTACAAGGAGAACGCCTACGACCTGTTCCAGCTCGGATGGTTCCCCGACTACCTGGACGCCGACAACTACCTGTCGCCGTTCATCGTCGACGGAGGCTTCTACGCCAACAACTACTCCAACCCCGAGGTCAACCAGCTCGTCAACGACGAGCAGGCCGAGACCGACGAGGGCGCGCGCGAGGAGATGCTGCAGGAGCTGCAGGAGATCGTCGCCGAGGACGTCCCGGTGATCCCCAGCTGGGTCGGGCAGAACACGGCCATCGCCCAGCCGGGCATGGAGGGCGTCCAGGAGACCCTGGACCAGGCCTTCATCTTCCGGTTCTGGCAGGTCACCAAGTCCGAGTGATCGGCTAGGGTCCGTGGAGGGGGCGACCGGCCACGGCCGGTCACCCCACCCGCGCCCGCACCCGAGACGAGAGGAACCATGGCGGCCTCGAGCGGTTCACTGGCGCGCTACATCGCCACGCGGCTGTTGCTGATCATCCCGATGGTGTTCGTCCTGAGCACCATCGTCTTCCTGCTGTTGCGGGTGGCCCCCGGGGACCCGGTGTCGGCCAGCCTCGGCGGCCGGTTGTCCGAGGAGGCGCTCAACGAGCGGCGGGCGGCCATCGGCCTCGACGACCCGCTGATCGTGCAGTACCTCGACTTCATGCGCGACGTGGCGACCTTCAACTTCGGCCAGACCATCACCGACAACCGCGATGTCATCGACATCGTGCAGCAGCACGGCGGGGCCACGCTGACCCTCTCGATCTCGGCCTTCCTCATCGCGCTGCTCGTCGGGATCCCGCTGGGCGTCCTCGCCGGGCGGCTCCGCGACACCGTGCCCGACCTGGTCATCCGGGTGTTCGGGGTCATCACCTACGCCGCGCCCGTCTTCTACTGGGGCCTGCTGCTGCAGCTCCTCTTCAGCGGGATCCTGGGCTGGCTGCCCTCCTCCGGCGCGGCCAACCCCGCCACCATCTTCCGGGTGGAGACCGTCACCCACATCCTGTTGCTGGACGCGATCATCGCCGGCAACCCCGATGCCATCCTCGACGTGCTGGAACACCTGGTGATGCCGGCCGTCACCCTCGGCCTGCTGCTCAGCGGCATCTTCATCCGCCTCGTGCGCGTCAACGTGCTGCAGTCGCTCCAGGGGGACTACATCGAGGCGGCGCGCGCGCGGGGGATCAAGGAGTCGCGGGTGCTGCGTTCGCACGCACTGCGCAACGCGCTGGTGCCGCTGGTCGCCGTGATGGGCCTGCAGGTGGCGCTGCTGATGTCGGGGGCCATCCTCACCGAGGCGACCTTCAACTGGCCCGGGATCGGCAACGAGCTGGTGCAGTACCTGAACGCGCGTGACTACGCGGCCCTCCAGGGGATCATCACGATGTTCGGGGTGGTGGTGGTGCTGGTCAGCATCGGCATCGACATCGTCACCGCGCTGATCGACCCGAGAGTGAGGTACTGATGGCGAGCATCACCTCGAACCGGTTCGTGCAGCGCGTCACCGGTCCCTTCCGGGGCACCACCGGCTTCGCGCGCTGGATCCTGCTGACCGGAGCCGTGATCATCGCGTTCTACGTCCTGGTGGCGATCCTCGCCCCCTGGATCGCTCCCTACGACTTCGCCCAGACCCGGCTGGCCGACGGCAGCCGGATCCCCAAGGCGGCGCCGCCCAGCACCGACCACTGGCTCGGCACCACCAGCTTCGGCAACTACGACGTGTTCTCCCGGGTGGTGTGGGGGTCGCGCACCGCCCTGCAGGTCGTGGCCATCGCCGTGATCCTCTCCCTGACGATCGGCGTACCGGCCGGCCTGGTGTCGGGGTTCCTCGGCGGCTGGCTGGACCGGGTCCTCGTGCTCCTCATGGACGCGCTCTACTCGTTCCCGTCGCTGCTGCTGGCGATCGTGTTCGCCTTCCTGCTCAGCGACCTCTTCGGCGGCGGTGCGGCCGCGGCCGGCGCCGCGTTGACCGTGATCTACGTGCCGCAGTACTTCCGCGTGGTGCGCAACACCACGGTCAGCGCCAAGGAAGCGACCTACGTCGAGGCGGCCAGGGCGATCGGCGCGAAGAACCACACCATCATGGGGCGCTACCTCTTCGGCAACGTCATCCAGTCGGTGCCGGTGCTCGGCACCCTCAACGCCGCCGACGCCATCGGCACCCTGGCGGCGCTGGGCTTCCTGGGGCTGGGCATCCAGCCGGGTGAGGCGGCCGAGTGGGGCTACGACCTGCAACGGGCGCTGGCGGACGCCGGGGCCGGGATCTGGTGGACCGGGGTGTTCCCGGGGCTGGCGATCGTGCTGCTGGTGACCGGGCTGACCCTGGTCGGCGAGGGTCTGAATGAGACGGTGAACCCGACCTTGCGGCGCCGCCGGTTGCGGCCGTTCACGCTGCCGCCCCGCGGCATGGCCGCCTCGGAGGCCGGAAAGGGACAGGTGGAGCCGTGAGTGGGCCGAGGACAGCGAGCGAGCCGATCCTGTCGGTGCGGGACCTGCGGGTCTGGTACGGCACCGAGAAGGGCGCCGTCCGTGCGGTGGACGAGGTCAGCTTCGACCTCCACCGCGGGGAGATCCTGGGGCTGGTGGGGGAGTCCGGTTGCGGCAAGTCCACCCTCGGCCGTGGCCTGCTCGGGCTGCTCCCCGCCGGGGCCGCCATCGACGGCGAGCTGCTGTTCAAGGGCGACGACCTGCTGGCCATGCCCCCGGAGCAGATGCACCGGATGCGTGGCCCCGAGCTGGGGATGATCTTCCAGGAGCCGCTGACCCGGCTGAACCCCCTGATGCGCATCTCCGAGCACTTCGAGGAGGCGCTGCGCCAGCACAACCGGAAGATCAGCAAGGCCGAGATCCGCGACGCCTCGCTGGAGGTGCTGCGGGTGATGGGGATCCCGCCGACCCGCTACCGCTCCTACCCCCACGAGTTCTCCGGCGGGATGCGCCAGCGGCTGATGATCGCGCTCGCGCTGGTCCTCAAGCCGGCATTCGTGGTCGCCGACGAGCCCTCGACCGCCCTCGACGTGCTCGTCGAGGCCCAGATCATCCGGATCCTGCACGACCTGCGCGACGACTTCGACACCTCCCTGCTGCTGATCACGCACAACCTCGGGATCATCGCGGAGGCCTGCGACCGGGTCGCGGTGATGTACGCGGGCGAGATCGTGGAGATCGGGGACGCCCGGACGGTCTTCTCCGACCCGCAACACTCCTACACCCGCGAGCTGCTGCGCTCGACGATCTCGTTGTCCACGACCGGCCTCAACTTCATCCCCGGGGCCCCGCCGGACCTGGTGGACCCGCCCCCCGGCTGCCACTTCCACCCGCGGTGCCCCGACGCCATGCAGGTGTGCGCCAGCACCCACCCGGTGCAGCGCGACCAGCCGAACGGCACGCGCGCCCAGTGCTGGGCCGCCGACGTGCGCCACGGCGTACCCGCCGCGGCCGAGGCCGACACCACACCCCTGGAGCGGGAGGAGATCTCCGTTGCCGACGAAGCCTGAGGCCGCCCCGACCACCTCGGGGACCGCCCTCGTCGAGGCACGCAACCTGGAGGTGCACTACCAGCTGCGGGGTGGCGCGCTGTCCCGGATCCTGGGCCTGGACACCGGCACCGTCAAGGCCGTCGACGGCATCGACCTGGAGCTGCAGCACGGTGAGGTGCTCGGACTGGTCGGCGAGTCCGGCAGCGGCAAGACCACGCTGGGCCGGGCGCTGCTGGGCCTGGCCCCGGCCACCGGCGGCGACATCGTCTACCGCAAGCGCACCGCGGAGGGGCGGGGCGAGCAGGTCGTCTCCCGGATGAACCGCCGTGAGCTGCGGGAGCTGCGCACGGACCTGCAGATGGTCTTCCAGGACCCGCATGCCGCCCTCAATCCGGCCATGGACATCGCCACCGCCGTCGGCCACCCGTTGCGGATCCACGGCATCGCCCAGGGCGAGGAGCTGCGTCGCCGGGTCGTCGAGGCCCTGGAGCGCGTGGGTCTGACACCCGCCGAGCAGTTCATGCGCAAGATGCCCGGGGACCTGTCCGGTGGGCAGAAGCAGCGCGTGGTCCTCGCGAGGGCGATCATCCTCGACCCCGAGGTCCTGGTCGCCGACGAGCCGATCTCGATGCTCGACATGAGCGTGCGCGCCAAGATCCTGCAGCTGATGCTGGACCTCCAGCGCGACCTCGGGCTGTCCTACGTCTACATCACCCACGACCTGGCCACCGCGAAGTTCTTCTGCGACCGGGTGGCGATCATGTACCTCGGGCGGATCGTGGAGATCGGCCCCACCGAGGAGATCTTCGCCGAGCCCCGCCACCCCTACACCAAGGCACTCCTGGCAGCGATCCCGGAGCCCGACCCGGAGCGGATGGTGCCTCGGGACCTCCCGCGCGGCGAGATCCCCGACGCCGCGAACCCCCCGATGGGCTGCGCCTTCCACCCGCGGTGCCCGATCGCGGTGGAGACCTGCGGCTGGGAGAGCCGGGACCTCCGGGCGCTGCTCGACGAGCACTGGACCCGGGCCGACCCGCAGGCCTACGAGGAGGAGCAGCGCGTCGTCGGGGGCCTGGACCGGCTCGACGAGCCCGCCAAGGTGGCCACGCTCGGGTCGGGCGAGACCGCGAGCGAGGTGCGGCGGCTGCTCGACCGGATCCGCACCGAGAACCCCGACGAGCCGATGTGGCGCGGGGTCGAGCAGATGACCGAGACCTCGCACGGGCTGGAGATCCGATTCCACGAGCACGTGGACCCACCCCTGCGACCGGCCGGCGACGTCCAGGTCGCCTGCGTGCACTACCCCCCGGCGGACCTCTCGCGCTGAGGGTCCCCCGGCTCGGGCAGCGGGGGAGGGGTGCCCCCGAACTCCGGGCACAACGCCTGGTGGGCGCACCAGTCGCAGAGGCGGCTGGGGCGGGGACGCCAGTCCCCGGTCTCCTCGGCGCGCCGGATCGCCCGCCAGAGCGCCTCGAGCTTGCGTTCGGTGGCGCGGAGATCCTGCTCGTCGGGGGCGTACTGCACCAGCTCACCGTTGCCGAGGTAGACCAGCTGCAGCATCGCGGGCACCACGCCCCGAGCGCGCCACACCACCAGGGCGTAGAACTTCATCTGGAACAGCGCCCGGGCCTCGAACATCGGGCCGGGCGCCCGGGAGGTCTTGTAGTCCACGACCCGGACCATGCCGTTCGGCGCCACGTCGATGCGGTCCACGAAGCCCCGCAGCAACAGGCGCGAGTCCAGCACCGTCTCGACGTAGGACTCCCGCTCCGCCGGCTCCAGGCGCCGCGGGTCCTCGAGCGTGAAGTATCGGTCCAGCACCTCCCGGCACGAGGTCAGCCAGCTGCCCAGGTCCCGGTCGCCCTCCTCGCCCGGGAACATCTCCGCGACCTCGGGCGCCGCGTCCACGAGCTCCTCCCACGCCGGCACCAGCAGGTCGCGGGCCTGCTCCGGGGTGCGGTCGGCGGCCGGCAGGTCGAAGAGGTCCTCGAGCACCTTGTGCACCACCGTGCCCCGCACCGCGGCAGGGGAGGACGGTTCGGGCAGACGGTCGATCACGCGGAAGCGGTAGAGCAGCGGGCAGGTCATGAAGTCACCGGCCCGGCTGGGGGACAGCGACCCCAGCACCTCGACCCCGTCCACCGGGGTGGAGTGGTCCTCGGCGGGGGACCCGGCAGGGGGGCCTGCGGGAGACACAGTGGCGGACCCAGTGGCTGGGGCATCGGGCATGGTTCCAGCCTAGGCCAGCCCACCGACGCCGCCTCGGTGCGCCGGGGGCGGTGTCGTGCCGTCCGATAGCCTCGTGACGTGTCGAGTCCCCCCGAGCCCCAGAGCGACGGCCGCGGGCGGTCGTCGACGCCGCGGCCGAGGGGTCACCTTCGGATCGGGACGATCTTCGGCAGCGAGGTGCTGGTCTCCTCCTCCTGGTTCCTCGTCGCGGCACTGATCGCCTTCGTGATGGCGCCCCGGGTCGACCAGGTCCAGCCCGGCCTCGGCGGCTGGAAGTACGTCGCCGGTTTCGCCTTCGCCGTCGTCCTCTACCTCTCCGTGCTGATGCACGAGGCCTCGCACGCCGCGGTCGCGCGTCGCCGCGGCTACCCCGTCGGTGCGATCACGCTGCACTTCCTGGGCGGGATGACGGCGGTGGAGGCCGAGTCCCGGCGACCGCGGGACGAGTTCTGGATCGCCGTGGTGGGTCCGCTCACGTCGGTCGCCGTGGGCGTGGTGGCGCTGGGGCTGTGGTTCGTGATGCCCGAGGGTCTGCTCCAGCTCGCCGTGGAGGGGCTCGCGGGCGCCAACCTGCTGATCGGCGTGCTCAACCTGGTCCCCGGCCTGCCGCTGGACGGCGGGCGCGTCCTGCGCTCGGCGGTCTGGGCCGCCTCGGGCAACATGCACCGCGGCACCATCGTGGCCGGCTGGGGCGGGCGGGTCACCGCTGCGGCCGCCCTCTCCTGGCCCCTGGTGCTGGAGTACGGCCTCGGGATCCGGCCCGGTCCGGTCGACTACCTGCTCGCGTTCGTGGTCGCCCTGTTCCTCTACAGCGGGGCGACGGCCGCGATGTCGTCGGCGAGGCTGCGCCGGAAGCTGCCGGACATCGTCGCGCGCGACCTCGCCCGGCGTACCGTCACCGTGCCCGCCGACCTGCCGGTCTCCGAGGCGGTACGCCGCGCCCAGGCCAGCGGGGCGGGGAGCATCGTCACCGTGGACACCCACGGGCGGCCCGAGGGCGTGGTCAACGAGGCCGCGCTGGTCGCCACGCCGGAGGAGCGGCGCCCCTGGGTGGCCGTCTCCGGCGTGGCCCGCACCCTGGCCGAGGGGCTGGCGCTCCCCGTCGGTCTCGCCGGGGAGGATCTGGTCCTCGCCATCAGCCGCAACCCGGCCGAGGAGTACGTCCTGGTGGAGCCCGACGGCGGCATCTACGGCGTGCTGGCCACCGCCGACGTCGACCGCGCCTTCCGCGCCGCCGCCAAGTAGCCTCCGGCCCCATGGATTCGGGACACGAGGCAGCCGGTGGGTACGACGACGTCGCGGTCGAGGCCTGGTCCGGCGTCCACCGTGGCCCGCTGCGGGCCGGCGAGTGGGTGCGCCTGACCGACGCCAAGGGGCGTCGGCACAACCTGCGGCTGGAGCCGGGAAAGCGCTTCTTCACCAACAAGGGACACCTCGACCACGACGACCTGATCGGCCGGGAGGAGGGGTTCGCGATCGACTCCTCCGCCGGGGGCAGCTACCTGGTCTTCCGGCCGCTGCTGTCGGAGTACGTCGTGTCGATGCCCCGCGGGGCGGCGGTCGTCTACCCCAAGGACGCCGCCCAGATCGTCTCGGCCGCCGACATCTTCCCCGGGTCGACCGTGGTCGAGGCGGGCGCCGGCTCGGGGGCGCTCACCTGCTCCCTCCTCCGCGCGGTCGGCCCGCACGGTCGGGTGCTCTCCTTCGAGCGGCGCGAGGATTTCGCCGAGGTGGCGCGGCGCAACGTCACGCAGTTCTTCGGCGGCGACCACCCGGCGTGGGAGCTGGCGGCCCAGGACCTGCTCGACGGCCTCCCGGGCCGGCGGGTGGACCGGGTCGTCCTGGACATGCTCGCCCCCTGGGAGTGCGTGGACACGGTGGCCGAGGCGCTGCTCCCGGGAGGGATCGTGTGCGCCTACGTCGCGACCACGACCCAGCTCTCCCGCGTGGTGGAGACGCTCCGCGCCCACGGCGGCTTCACCGAGCCCGCCGCGTGGGAGTCCCTGGTCCGCAACTGGCACGTGGAGGGGCTGGCCGTCCGACCCGACCACCGGATGCAGGGCCACACCGCGTTCCTGGTCACCGCCCGCCGGATGGCTCCGGGGGAGACCGCACCACGCCGCAAGCGGCGCCCGGCTCCCGGCGCCTACGGCCCCGACTACACCGGCCCGCGCCCCGCGGACCTGCCCCCGGGCGTCACCGAGGAGCGGTTCTCCGACCAGGGTTGAACCACCGTCCACCCACCGACACGGCGGCTCACAAGGGTCTTCTCTTCGCCGCGGTCCGGAGTAGGGTCGCGATCAGGAGGTGGCGAAGATGTCGGCATCGCAGGATCCCGAGGGCCGCAGCCCTGAAGAGCTCGTCGCCCTGGTGCGACACCTGGAGGCGGAGGTGACGCAGCTGCGCCACCGGATGAGCACCTCACCGGACGCCTCACGGGGCCTGGAGCTCCGGCTGGCCGACACCCAGCGGTCACTCGCCGCCGTCACCAGCCAGAACGAGCGCCTGGCCCAGACGCTGCGGGAGGCCCGCGAGCAGATCACCCGCCTGAAGGAGGAGATCGACCAGCTCGCACAGCCGCCCGCCGGGTTCGGCACCTTCCTCGCCCACCACCCCGACGGCACGGTCGACGTCTTCACCGGGGGCCGCAAGCTCCGGGTGAACGTCAGCCCCTCCGTGGAGGCCGACCAGCTGCGCCAGGGCCAGGAGGTCATGCTCAACGAGGCCCTCAACGTGGTCGACGCCCTGGCCTACGAGCGGGTCGGCGAGGTCGTGATGCTCAAGGAGGTGCTGGCCGACGGCGAGCGCGTGCTGGTCATCGCCAACGCCGACGAGGAGCGCGTGGTCCGCATCGCCGAGCCCCTGCTGGGCGAGGCCCTGCGCGCCGGCGACTCGTTGCTCCTGGACGCCCGGGCCGGCTACGTCTACGAGAAGGTCCCCAAGTCGGAGGTCGAGGAGCTGGTCCTCGAGGAGGTCCCCGACATCGACTACGCCTCGATCGGGGGCCTGGTGGGCCAGATCGACGCGATCCGCGACGCGGTCGAGCTGCCCTACCTCTACCCCGAGGTCTTCACCGAGCACCAGCTCAAGCCGCCCAAGGGCGTGCTGCTCTACGGCCCGCCCGGGTGCGGCAAGACCCTCATCGCCAAGGCGGTCGCGAACTCGCTGGCCAAGAAGGTCGCCGAGCGCAACGGCCACGGCGACCGCGCGGCGCGCTCCTACTTCCT
>CAZRKV010000074.1:0-11090 GCA_964600305.1 uncultured Nocardioides sp.
GAGGTGAAGGCGATCCACTCGTAGCGCCCCTCCACCAGGCCGCGCACCGCCTTGTCCATCTGCTGCGGGTTGCGCGGCGGCTCCACCGAGATCGTCGGCACCTCCTCGGGCACCGAGCCGTACTCGCGGAGCCGGTGGGCCAGGCTGGCCGACTGCTCCTTGGTGCGCGGCACCAGCACCCGCCACCCGAACAGCGGCTTGGTCTCGAACCAGGACAGCGCCTCGCGGTGGTTGACCACGTCGCCGACGACGGTGATCGCCGGCGGGCTCATCTTCGCGGCGCGGGCGTCCTCGGGGATGTCGCGCAGCGTGGAGATGACGGTCGCCTGCTCGGTGGTGGTGCCCACGCGGGTCATCGCGACCGGGGTGTCGGGCGAGTGCCCGGCGTCCATCAGCCCCTGCGCGCACTCACCGATGCCGCCGACCGCCGAGAGCACCACGAGCGTGGACTTGTCGGCGTAGGCCGACCAGTCCACCTTGTCGCTGCAGGTCACCACGGTGACGTCGCCGTTGGCCTTGGTGGTCAGCGGGATGCCGGCGTAGGCCGGGACCGCGGTCACCGAGGAGATGCCGGGGACGATCTCGAACCCGATGCCGGCCTTGACGCAGGCCTGGGCCTCCTCGGGTCCGCTGGCGTAGACGAACGGGTCGCCGGCCATCAGCCGCACCACCCGGCGTCCCTTCTTGGCGTGCTTGGTGACGACCTTGGCGCGGGCCGCGTGGGTCAACGGCTGCCCGTCCTCGCCGAAGCCACCGTCCACCACCTCGGGCGCACCCGGGGCACCCTCGCCGGTGGCCGGCCCGGGGGGCGGCTCGGTGCCGGGGGTGGGCTCCGGCTGGCCGAGCACGTGCCGCACGAGGGCGGCGTGCTCGGGCACCTCGGTGACCACCACCTCGGCGTCCCGGATCAGGTCGGCGGCCCGCACCGTGAGCAGGCCGGGGTCACCGGGACCGCCACCGACGAAGGACACCCAGCCCCGTGTCGCCACGGAGTCCACGGCCTTCGACGTGGTCGTCGCGTCGGTCTTCGGGTCCTTCTTCTGGGCTCGAGTCATGCCTGCTGCTTTCCGTCTGGTGGGTCGATGAAACTGGCGGCACCCTCGTCGAGCAGCTCGCTCGCGAGGGCGACCCCGATGCCTGCCGCGTCGGCGGGCTCCCCCGAGGCGGAGCGGCGGATGGCGGCCGAGCCGTCGGGGGCGAGCGCCACGGCCCGCACCCACAGCTCGTCGCCGGTCTCACCCTCCGCGACCTCGGCCAGCGCGCCGACGGGGGCGGCACAACCGGCCTCGAGGGTGGCCAGGATCGAGCGCTCGCACGTCACCGCGGCGCGGGTGTGCGGGTCGTCGATCCCGGCGAGGAGCTCGGCGAGCTCCGGGGCATCGGCTCGGCACTCGACCGCCAGCGCGCCCTGGCCGGGGGCCGGGAGCATCTGGATCGGGTCGAGCACCTCGGTCGCCTCGTCGAGGCGGCCGATGCGCGAGAGGCCGGCGTGGGCCAGGACCACGGCGTCGACCTCACCGGAGGTCACCTTGCCGATCCTGGTGCCGACGTTCCCGCGGATGTCGACGATGCGCAGCCCCAGCCCGAGCGCCTCGAGCTGGGCGGCCCGCCGTGGCGACCCGGTCGCCACGACGCTGCCGGGTGCGAGCTCACCCAGGGTGAGCCCCTCCCGCGTGACCACCACGTCACGCGGGTCCTCCCGCGGCGGTACGGCGGCGAGGGTGATCCCCTCGGCCGGCGCCGTGGGCAGGTCCTTCAACGAGTGCACGGCGATGTCGACCTCGCCGCGCAGCAGCGCCTCGCGCAGCGCGCTGACGAAGACGCCCGTGCCCCCCATCTGCGCCAGCGGGGCGCGGTTGACGTCACCCTCGGTGGTGACCTCGACCAGCTCCACCTCGCGGCCCAGGTGCTCCCGGACCAGGTCGGCGACGTGGCCGGCCTGGGTGGTGGCCAGGACCGACGCGCGGGTGCCGATGCGCAGGGTCGCGCGGGCAGCGTCGACCGACGTCATGTCGTCTCCTTCCACGGGGTGTCCTCGGGGACCGCCGGGCGGGTGACGGCGTCGACGGCGTCGGGGTCCAGGGAGAACAGCTCGGCCAGCGCGGCGGCGTAGGACACCGCCCCGGTCTGGTCGGCCAGCTCCTTGACCCGGACGGTGGGCTGGTGGAGCAGCTTGTCGGCGACGCGGCGTACGGCGCGCAGGACCTCGTCCCGGCTGCCGTCGTCGAGGTCGGGCAACCGGGAGTCCAGGCGGGCGATCTCGGCGTCGACGACCTCGGTGGCCATCGAGCGCAGCGCGACGACCGTGGGCGTGACGCTGGCCTGCTTGCGGGCGGCCAGGAACGCCGTGACCTCCTGGGCGACGATCGAGCGCACGCCGTCGACCTCACGGCCGGCCTCGCTGTCGCGCAGCTCGTCGGCCAGGCGGGCGAGGCCGACCAGCGTGACGCCGGGCAGGTCGGCCGCGACCGGGGACACGTCGTGGGGCAGCGCGAGGTCCACCACCGCCAGCGGGTGCTCGACCCCGTCGCGGGCGGCGGCGAGGACCTCGCCCGGCACGACGAGTCCGGTCGCGCCCGTGCACGAGAGCAGGATGTCGGCCTCTCGGACCTCGTCGGAGAGGTCGGAGAGCACGGCGGTGCGGGCGGCGTACTGCTCGGCGAGGCGGGCTGCGCCGTCCGGGGAGCGGTTCACCACGACCACGTCGGCGGCCCCCAGCCGGGAGGCGGTGGCGACCGCGAGCGAGGCCATCGACCCGGCGCCGACCACGACCACCCGCTTGTCCCGCACCGGGCCGACGACCTCGACCGCCCGGTCGAGACCCGCCGTCACCAGGGACGGGGCGGCGTGGTCGATGTCGGTCTCGGCGTGGGAGCGCTTGCCGATCCGCAGCGCCTGCTGGAACAGCGAGTTCAGGGCGCCACCGACCGTGCCCTGCTCCTGGCCGAACCGCAGCGCCTCCCGGGTCTGGCCCAGGATCTGGGTCTCGCCGACCACCATGGAGTCCAGGCCCGCGGCGACGTGGAAGAGGTGGGAGACCGCGCCGTCGTCGTAGTGGACGTAGAGGTGCGGCAGCATC
This sequence comes from uncultured Nocardioides sp., assembly GCA_964600305.1. GTDB lineage: Bacteria > Actinomycetota > Actinomycetes > Propionibacteriales > Nocardioidaceae > Nocardioides. Next base: position 3,080 of record CAZRKV010000074.1, read on the forward strand.
GCGTCGGCGTCGGTGTCGGCCCGCTGGCACAGCAGCTGGGAGAGCTCCTCGACGCTTCCGTGGAAGCGGTCGACCTCGGCGTAGACCTCCAGCCGGTTGCAGGTGCCGATGACCGTGGCCTCGCTGACGTGCTCGCAGGAGGCGACGTCGGCCAGCAGCTTCTGCAGCCCCTCGTCGTCCAGCGCGAGCCGCTCGAGCAGCTCCACCGGGGCGGACTTGTGGGAGACGCCCACGACCAGGACGCTCACGCGGTCACCTCCTGCTGCGGGGCGGACTTCCGCTGCTCGTGGTAGGCGAGGATCTGCAGCTCGATGGACAGGTCGACCTTGCGCACGTCGACCCCCTCGGGCACCGAGAGCACCGTGGGTGCGAAGTTCAGGATGCTGGTGATGCCGGCCGCGACCATCCGGTCGGCCACGTCCTGGGCGGCGACCGCGGGCGTGGCGATCACGCCGATCGCGACGTCCTGCTCGGCCGCGATCTGCTCCAGGTGGTCGAAGGGCCGGACCTCGAGCCCGGCGACCTCGGCCTGGGACATCACCGGGTCGGCGTCCAGCAGCGCCACCACCCGGAATCCCCGGGACCGGAAGCCGGAGTAGTTCGCCAGCGCCTGGCCGAGGTTGCCGATCCCGACGATCACCACCGGCCAGTCCTGGGTGAGCCCGATCTCGCGGGCGATCTGGTACCGCAGGTAGGCGACGTCGTACCCGACGCCGCGGGTGCCGTAGGACCCGAGGTAGGAGAGGTCCTTGCGGACCTTGGCGCTGTTGACGCCGGCCGTCGCCGCGAGCGCCTCGCTGGAGCAGGTGGCGGTCCCCTGGTCGGCCAGGGCGGTGAGCGCCCGCAGGTAGACCGGCAGGCGCGCCACGGTGGCCTCGGGGATCTCGCGGCCGCTGTGGGTGGTCTCGCCCAGGAGGGCCCCGGGCTCACTGCCGTCGACCGCCGTCACCGCGGCTGTCGGCTCGTTCGGCGTGGGTGAAGTCAAGGTCGCTGCTCGCTCTCCGGGCCGCAGGGGTCCGGACCTGCCTGGAGGACCGGCGGGACACCCCGTGCGGCATGTTCACTCTAGGAGTTTGTGAACGCGAGAACAAAACGACGGACAGCCGGGTCAGCGACCTCCCTCGAGGGCTGTCCGCAACCGCTGGGCGTCGACCCGCCAGAAGTCGTGGCGGCGCCCGTCGACGAGTGTGACCGGCACCTCCTCGCCGTACTCGTGCTCCAGGACCGGGTCGGCCTCGACGTCGACCTCGTCGTACGACTCGCCCAGGTCGGAGCACACCGCCTCGACCGTCTCCCGGGCCACGTCGCACAGGTGGCACCCGGGTCGGGTGTAGAAGGTCACCCTGGCCGGCCCGTCGGTCATCGGCCGTCCCCGCCCGAGTCGCCGGTCCAATCGCCGCCCGACCCGCCGCCGGTGCGGAGCAGCTCCAGCCGCCGGCGGCGCTCGTACCCGCGCAGCCGACCCTTCTGCACCTTCCCGGTGACCGTGAGCGGCAGGTCGTCGACCACCTCGACCCGGGTGGGCTGCTTGAACCGCGCGAGCCGCTCGGCACAGTGACGGCGGACCGCCTCGGCCAGCTCCGCGTCGGTGGGCTCCCCGTCGGTGCCCGCGGTGCCCGGGGCCCGGTGGACGTAGGCCACGACGGCCTCACCGGTCTCGTCGTCGTCCACGCCGATCACGGCCACCTCCCCCACACCGGGGACCTCGCCGATGACGTCCTCGACCTCGACCGGGTAGACGTTGAACCCGGAGACGATCACCAGTTCGCGGACCCGGTCGACGAGGACCAGGTCGCCGTCGTCGACGAGGATCCCCACGTCGCCGGTGCGCCACCACCCGTCCGCATCGGGCCCGTCGGCCCCGTCCGGCCAGTAGCCGCTGAACAGGTTGTCGCCGCGGATCTCGATCTCGCCGGGGTCCTCGCCCTCGGACGGGTGGCCCTGCTCGTCGACCAGGCGCAGCTCGATCCCGGGCAGGGCCGTCCCCACCGACCCGGGCTCGGGGTCGGTGCTGCCCAGGGTGCTGGTGACCACGGGGGCGGCCTCGGTCAGGCCGTAGCCCTGGTGGACCGGGAGCCCGGTCTTGCCGGTGAACCGGTCGATGACATCGGCGCGCAGGGGCGCCGAGCCGGACAGCACCAGCCGGACCGGGCCCAGGCGCTCGGCCAGCGCCTCGCTGCGCAGCCAGTGCTCGAACACCGCCGGCGCCACCGGCACGACCGTGCACGCCTCGTCCTCGATCAGGTCCAGGCAGTCCTCGGGGTCGAAGCGGTCGACGAGCAGCAGCTTGGCGCGGTTCCACAGCACCCCGCCGAGGACGGCGTTGAGGCCGTAGACGTGGAACAGCGGCACCACGCCCAGGACGATGTCGTCGGCGTGGATCATCGGTGGTTCCACCGCACCGACCTGTTCCAGGTTGGCCAGCAGGGCGCGGTGGGACAGCATCGCGGCGCGGGGACGACCCGACGTACCGCTGGTGTAGAGGAGGACCGCGAGCGCCTCCGGGTCCTGGCGCGGGGGGACGTCGCGCGCCCCGGGGGCCAGCAGCCGGTCCAGCCCCCACTCCCGGCCCTCGGGCTCGGCCGCCACGACCACGACCTGCGGCGCGTCGGCGGCATCGGCGTCCGCCGCGGTGGCGCTCGCACCGACCGCTTCTCGTACGACGGCCAGGCTGTCCGGGTCAGCGACCACGACCCGGGCGCCGCAGTCGGCGATCATCCGGGCCAGCTCCCCCGGCGTGGAGCCGGGGTTGACCGGCACCGCCACCGCGTTGGCCCGGAGGGTGCCCAGGTAGGTGCTGAGGAACTCGAGCCGGTTCCCGAGCGCGAACAGGACCCGCGACCCCGCGAGCACCCCGGCGTCCTCGAGGCCCGCGGCCGTCCTGGCGACCTGTTCCTCGAGCTCCTGCCAGGTCAGGCTGCGGCCCTCGCTCTCGACCACGGCCATCCGGTCGGGGCACTCCGCGGCCGCCCGGGACACGAGCTCGGTCAGGTCCAGCACCGGTGGCATGCCCCCGATCCTACGCAGTCCCGACCCCTCCCCGTCCCACGTATGGTGAGGTCCGTGACCCCGCCCCCGGATCGCCCCCAGTCACGGAGCACCAACCTGCGCCGGCGTTCCACGCTGGCCGGCGAGGCCGCGGCCGCCAACGCGGAGGTGGAGAGCGCGCTGTCCGTGCCCGCGGACGAGACCAGCGCCGCCTTCTTCGACGTCGACAACACGGTGATGCAGGGCGCGAGCATCTTCCACCTGGCGCGGGGCCTGTACAAGCGCAAGTTCTTCAGCACCCGCGACATCGTGGGCGCGATGTACAAGCAGGCCTACTTCCGTGTGGCCGGGGTCGAGGACCCCCAGCACGTGGCCGAGACCCGGGAGTCGGCCCTGGCGTTCATCGCCGGTCACACCGTCGCCGAGCTGGAGGAGCTCGGCGAGGAGATCTTCGACGAGGCGATGGCGCACCGGATCTGGCCGGGCACCCGGGCACTGGCCCAGCTCCACCTGGACCAGGGCCAGCGCGTCTGGCTGGTGACCGCCGCCCCCATCGAGATCGCCAGGATCATCGCCCGCCGGCTGGGCCTGACCGGCGCGATGGGCACCGTGGCCGAGCACGTCGACGGGGTCTACACCGGACGCCTGGTCGGCGACATGCTGCACGGGCCGGCCAAGGCCGAGGCGATCCGGGCGCTGGCCGAGCGGGAGGGGCTCGACCTGGCCCGGTGCTCGGCGTACTCCGACTCCTACAACGACCTCCCGATGCTCGAGCTGGTGGGCGACCCGGTCGCGATCAACCCCGACGCCAGGCTGCGGGACCACGCCCGGCGCGTGGGCTGGCGGGTCCGGGACTACCGGACCGGGCGGAAGGCCGCCCGGGCCGGCCTGCTGCTGGGTGCGGTCGCCGGTGCGACCGGCGGCAGCGTCGCCGCGGCGCTGGCCCTCCGCAGCCGCCGGTGGGGCGGCTGAGGCCGGCCACCCTCACCCGTCCCGGCCCGTGCCGGGCCGTTCGCGGCCGGGCGCCGTTCGTGTTCCGGTTCACAAACCGGGCCCACTCCAACTACTCTGCAGTAGCAGAGGCTCGGGGGGAGTCATCGGGAGAGGGAGCGATGCATCGGCAGCGGCGTGAGGTCGAGCGTGGCCTCGACGCGCTCCGCGTCGCCGTGCTCGCAGCGCTGTCGACGCTCCCCCGGCCGGCGCCGGCCGGCGCCACGGGAGCCGGATCGGCCGTCCTGCTGAGCGAGGCCGCGGCGCCGGCCTCACCCGGTGGTGGCCCGGCGTCCGGGGGTCCCGGCGACACCGACCTGGCGACCTCGTCGGCGGAGTCGGCCGCGGACCGGGAGCGCCTCATCGCGCTGGTGGAGCTGGCCCGGACCGGGGACAAGGAGGCGTTCGGCCTCCTCTACGACCACTACCACGCCTCGGTCTACCGCTTCCTCTACTACCGCACCCGGTCGGCGCCGCTCGCGGAGGACCTCGCGTCGGAGACCTTCTTCCGGGCCCTGCGCAACATGAACAACTTCCGGTGGCAGGGCAAGGACTTCGGCGCCTGGTTGATGACCATCGCCCGCAACCTGACCACCGACCACTTCAAGGCCGGACGCACCCGCCTCGAGCACGCGGTCGACGACATGTCGGCCCACGACGACGCGACCGAGGGCCCCGAGGGCGCGGTCCTGGCCTCCCTGACCAACGAGGTCCTGCTGAGGGCGCTGAAGTCCCTGCCCACCGAGCAGCAGGAGTGCATCGTGATGCGCTTCCTGCAGGGGATGACGATCGCCGAGACCGCCACGGTGCTCGGCCGCAGCGAGGGTGCGGTCAAGCAGCTGCAGCTGCGTGGCGTACGCAACCTCGCGAAACTCATGCCCGAAGGGTTGCGGGCGCCATGACCGGGTACGACGCGCCAGTGATGACCTCTCCGACGCCCGCGCCCCGGCGCGTAACCCAGCACCGCACCGGATCGTTGGTGCGAGTGGACAGGGCGACCGGCGATCCCGGTGCCCGCAGGATCGAGCAGACGGAGAACTTCCGATGCCGCTGACGACACGGGGACGTGCCGAGGAGTTCGCCCGCCTCGTCGACCAGGAGTCGACCGCGGGCCCTCCGACGCGCCACGACGACGTCCTCGCCCTGGTGGCCGACCTCCGCGCGCTCGAGCACCCCGAGCCCCGTCCCGAGTTCGTCTCCGAGCTGCGCGCCGAGCTGATGGCCGAGGCCGACGCGGTCCTGGAGGTCCGCGACCCGGCCGTGGAGGACCGCCTCTCCCTCCCCGACCGGGTCACCGGTCCGCGGACCCACCGTCGCCTGGCCGCGGCCGCCGGCGCCGTGGCGCTCGTGGGCGCCTCGGGCTCGGTGGCCGTGGCGGCCCAGGACTCGCTGCCCGGCGACACGCTCTACCCGGTCAAGCGGGCGCTGGAGTCGGCCCGGATCGGCATCGCGAGCAGCGACACCGACCGCGGCGAGCAGCTCCTGGGCAGCGCCTCCCGGCGACTGGACGAGGCAAGCTCGATGGCCACGGACGCGGACCCGGCGATGGTGACCGAGGTCGAGGAGACCCTGGCGACCTTCCGCGACCAGGCCGACGAGGGCTCCACCGCGATCTTCCAGGGCCACGCCGAGGATGGTGAGGAGGCACCCGTCCAGACGGTGCGCGACTTCACCACCCAGAGCATGTCCACGCTGGAGACGCTGGGCAACAGCCTGCCGCCCGAGGCGCGCGACTCCCTGCTCGAGACCGCGCGCACCCTCAGCGACATCGACGAGGAGGCCGCCCGGCTCTGCCCCGACTGCTCCGGCGGCGTGTCCGAGATCCCCCCGGTCCTGCTCCTCTCGGCCGGCGAGATCACCGACGAGCTCGCGAGCGTGGAGCCCGGCAAGGACCTCGAGCGCACGCAGCAGCCCGAGCCCCGGGACGAGCAGCGGCAGGACGAGCCGGAGGTGCCCGACCTGCCGGACCTGGACGACCCGGTCGAGGGTGGCGCCGGAGCCCCGCAGCCCGAGCGCGTGCAGCAGCCGCAGCCCCGGGCCCCCAAGCCGGGCGAGACCGTCGACAAGGTGGTCGGAGGCACCCTGGAGGAGCTCACCAAGGGCCTGACCGGAGGCAAGGAGCCCGGCGACGACGGCCTGGTCCCCGGCCTCACCGGCACGGTCGACGACACCGTCGAGGGCGTCACCGGACTGGTCGACGACACCGTCGACGGCCTGCTCGGCGGACTCGACTCCGACGACGACCCCCGCTGAGACGACCGCCGCTGATCAGCGGGCGAACACCGAGCCGCGCTCCATCAGCAGGGAGTAGAGCGTCTGCTGGATCGACTCGCGCACCTGGTCGGTCACGTCGAAGACCAGCATCGGGTCGTCCGCCGCCCCCTCGGACAGCACGTCGGTCCGGATCGGCTCCCCGAACTCCAGCAGCCACTTCGAGGGCAGTGGCAGCAGCCCGAGCGGGCCCAGCCAGGGGAACAGCGGCGTAATCGGCAGGTACGGGAGGCCGAGCAGGCGGGCGAGCGAGGGGACGTTCCCCACGAGCGGGTAGATCTCCTCCGCCCCGACCACCGACAGGGGAACGATCGGGACCCCGGTGCGGATCGCCGCCGACACGAAGCCGCCGCGGCCGAAGCGCTGCAGGCGGTAGCGGTCGGACCAGGACTTGCCGATGCCCTTGAAGCCCTCGGGCCACACCCCGACCAGGTGGCCGTCGCGCAGCATCCGCTCGGCATCGGCGCCGCACGCCAGCGTCGCCCCGCCCTTGCGGGCCAAGGTGCTGACCACCGGCAGCCGGAAGACCAGGTCGGCTCCCAGCGGCCGCAGGAACCGGCCGGCGTGGTCGTGGACCGACAGCATCGTCATCAGCCCGTCCATGGGCAGCGTCCCGGAGTGGTTGGACACCACCAGCGCCCCACCGTCGGTGGGGAGGTTCTCCAGGCCCCGGACCTCGATCCGGAACCACTTCTGGGCGATCGGCCGCAGCACCGCCATGAAGAACCGCTGGGTGACCTCCTGGTCGAAGCCGTACTCGTCGACGGGGTAGTCCCCCGTGACCCGCCGCCGCAGGAAGGCCAGGAGCTCGGCGAGCCGGGGTTCCCACCGGTCGCCGAAGACCTCGGCGGCGGCGTGCTGGATCGCCTCCAGCCACTCCGAGGCCGGGATCCCGGCCGTGGGGTCGCGGTCCTCGGTGCGCGCCGGCGCCCGCCCGGAGGACGGCGTACCACCCGCGGCCGTGTCGGGGCCCCGGTCCGTGCCCCGGTCCGTGGCCGGGTCGCCGGGCTCCCCCTCGCGGGGTGGCGTGGCACGGCGGGGCGGCGTACGGCGCCGGGACCCGTCCGCCGCCAGGTCGCGAGCGGCCGCGGAGGGCCGGGCGCGTCCGCTGCCCCGGCCGGGGCGTCCACCGGTGCCGATGGGGATGATGTCGGCGTCGCTCATGGCGCACCACCTCGGGCGAGGTCGGGGGGTCGGGTGGGCAGGGTCTCGGCGAGGGTGCCGAGCACGGCATCGGGCGCGTTGGTGCCGCGGAAGGACGCGGCGAAGTCCCCGAAGGCGCTGGCCGTGGTGTGCCGGGGGTGGAAGCCCAGGTGCTCGCGCATCCGGGTCGTGTCCACGCCCCGGCCGTAGGTCAGGAAGGCGATCTGCTCGGGGGAGAAGTCGGCGAGGCGGGCGCGGCGCAGGACGTTCCCCACCCCGCCCAGGGTGAAGGTCGGCAGGGAGACATGCGGCCGGGCCAGACGGCGGATGGCCTGGGAGAGCATGAGCACCCCGTCACCGGCGACGTTGAAGGTCCCGGCGGCCTCGGTGTGCACCGCGTGCAGCAGTACGTCGAGCAGGTCCTGCTCGTGCAGGAACTGCAGGCGCGGGTCGAAGCCCAGCACGGTGGGGATGACCGGCATGCGGAAGTACGACGCGAGCGGGCTGACCACGTGGGGGCCGAGGACGTTGGCACACCGGAGCGTCGTGACACGCACGTCGGGACGGCGCCGGGCGAAGCCACGGACGTATCCCTCGACCTCCAGCGCGTCCTTGCCGT